>JAEZGT010000296.1 GCA_023416875.1 Pseudomonadota bacterium | reverse complement strand
GACAGAACAGGTTTGCGCATGACTTCCAGAGGCACTCTCTATACGGTTTCCGCTCCTTCCGGGGCGGGTAAAACCAGCCTGGTGAAGGCCCTGGTGGATTCCACCGCCGGCATTCAGGTTTCCATCTCCCACACCACCCGGTCCATGCGTCCCGGAGAGCAGGACGGGATGAATTACCACTTCGTCACTCGCGATGTGTTCCTGAGCATGTTGGAAACGGCGGAATTTCTGGAGCACGCCCAGGTATTTAACAACTTTTATGGCACTTCGAAAGGTTGGGTCGATGCCACATTGCGCAGCGGCGTGGACGTAATTTTGGAGATCGATTGGCAGGGCGCCCAGCAGGTGCGCCGGTTGATTCCAGAGGCAGTCAGCGTATTCATTCTTCCTCCGTCCCGCGAAACCCTGCACAGTCGCCTCACCGGTCGCGGCCAGGACTCAGCAGAAGTGATCGCGACGCGCATGGCGGAGGCGAAAAACGAAATCGCCCACTATGTAGAAAGCGACTATCTGATCGTTAACGAAGATTTCGCTACTGCCCTTGCGGAGTTCAAGGCGATTATTCTGGCGCAGCGGCTGCGGCTGGAACGGCAGGCCGAGCGGCATGCCTCGCTACTGAGCAGCCTGTTGTCCTGACTGGCCAATTTGCGTACACTCCCGCGCCCGCCCCAACTCTTTAGGGCTGCGGCAAAAGTTGGTTAAACTAAGGCCAACTTGTGTCACCAACGTGCGTTTCAAGCACTCAATAAAGCGGAACAAAACATGGCAAGAATTACTGTTGAAGATTGTCTCGACCACGTGGACAACCGGTTTGAACTGGTGATGGTGGGCAGCAAGCGCGCCCGGCAGCTGGCGATTTTTGGCAAAACGCCTTATGTGCCGGAAGAAAACGACAAGCCGACGGTGATAGCCTTGCGTGAAATCGAAGAAGGTTTCGTTACGGCTGCCATTCTGGATGAGCCCGATGAGCGTCCCCCCGTGCCTCAGCGCGAACACCATCACCAGGACTTATCCGATTCCGGCATGGATTGATCCTGTGGGAGGGCCGCTTTGTTAACCATCGACTCACTTAGTCACAGGCTCTCCTCCTACCTCGAGCCCGAGCAGATCAGCTGCGTCAAACGGGCCTATTACTATGCGGAACAGGCTCACTACGGCCAATTCCGCCGCAGCGGCGAACCCTACGTCACCCACCCCCTCGCCGTTGCCAACATCCTCGCCTCCATGCACATGGACCATCAAAGCTTGATGGCGGCGATGCTGCATGATGTGATCGAAGACACCGGCATCGGCAAAGATGCCATCGGCGAACAATTTGGTGAGGTGATCGCTGAGTTGGTGGATGGAGTCAGCAAGCTCGCCAAAATCGAATACGAATCCCAGGCGGAAAAGCAGGCCAAGAACTTCCAGAAAATGGCCCTGGCCATGGCCAAAGACATCCGCGTGATCGTCGTTAAGCTCGCTGACCGTCTGCACAACATGCGCACCCTCGGCGCCATGCCGCCGGATAAGAAACGCCGCATCGCCAAAGAAACCTTGGAAATATACGCCCCTATCGCCCACCGCTTGGGTATGAACGATTTGCGCATTGAGTTCGAGGATCGCGGTTTCACCGCCATGTATCCCCTGCGTGCGGCGCGCTTGCAGGCATCGCTTAAGCGGGTGCGCGGCAATCGCAAAGCACTGGTGGAAAATATCCAATCGGCGATCGAAGCGAGATTGCAGCGCGAGGACATCAGCGCGCTGGTGATTGGACGTGAAAAACACCTCTACAGCATCTACAACAAGATGCGCACGAAAAATAAATCCTTCAACGAGATCATGGATGTCTACGCCTTCCGCATCATCGTGGAAAATGTCGACACCTGTTATCGCACCCTGGGCGCCATTCACAATCTCTACAAACCCATGGCGGGGGAATTCAAGGATTACATCGCCATCCCAAAAATCAACGGCTATCAATCGTTGCATACGGTGGTGATCGGTATGCACGGCGTGCCGATCGAAGTGCAGATCCGCACCAAGGAAATGGACGAGCTGGCATCGCGCGGCGTGGCGGCGCATTGGTTGTATAAATCGGTGAATTCCGAAGAGTCGACGGACGTGGCGCAGGCGCGTATCGACCGCTGGATCAAACGCATTTTGGAAATCCAGCAGCACACTGGAAACTCATTGGAATTTATCGAGAACGTCAAAATCGATCTGTTTCGCGATGAGGTGTATTTATTTACGCCCAAAGGCGAAATCATTGAATTGCCGGCTGGCGCCACACCGGTGGATTTTGCCTACGCCGTGCATACAGCGGTGGGCAACAGTTGCGTCGCCTGCCGGATCAACGACCGCCCGGCGCCTTTATCGCAAGTGCTGCAGAGCGGTCAAAAAATCAAAATCATTACTTCCGAATCCTCGCAACCCAACCCCAACTGGCTCAATTTTGTTGTCACCGCTAAGGCCCGCTCGGCCATTCGCCATTATTTAAAAAATCAGCGCCATATGGAGTCGGTGGAATTGGGCAAACGCATGCTCAGTCGAGCTATGGCGAATTTGGATTTGTCCCTCGATCAGATTAATCAGGAGCAGATCAGCCATTTGCTGACGGTACACAACGTCAATTCTCTCGAAGAGCTTTACGAGAGCATCGGCATGGGCAAGCGCGTGGCGATTTCCGTTGCGAAAACGTTGCGTCCAGAAGCGGAGGATCAGCAGTTAAAAGTTGCGCCTATCACCATCGAATCTTCCGATGGCTTAATGATCAGTTTTGCGCGCTGCTGCCGTCCGATTCCCGGCGATCCCATCATCGGCCATATCAGTACCGGAAAAGGTTTGGTGGTGCACCGTGATACCTGCAAAAACGTCGCGGATTTGCGCAGCAAGCGCGAAAACATCAGTGATGTGAATTGGTCGATTAAAGTCGAAGGCGAATTTCTCACCGAGCTGCGGGTGGAAGTGGAGTCGGAACGCGGCATTATCGCCACCCTGGCGACACGCATTGCAGACACTCGCACCAGTATTGAAGGCATTCAGGTGAAAGAGCGCGATGCTCAGCACAGTGTCATCACCCTCACCATTGCAGTGCGCAATCGTGTGCATTTGGCGGATGTGATGCGCCGGGTCCGCACCATGCGTTCCGTCACCAAAGTTTCTCGCGCAAAAAATTAATCACTTCTTTTAATCCCAATATTTCTCTTAAGGGCAGAATCATGACCAATAAAGCCGTTATTTCCACCGACCAAGCACCAGCCGCCATAGGCACCTATTCGCAGGCCATTAAAGTCAACAATACGGTTTATTTGTCAGGGCAAATTCCGCTGGTGCCAGAAACCATGCAGATGGTGGAAGGTGATTTCACGGCACAGGCGGAGCAAGTGTTCAAGAACCTTGAAGCGGTGTGTCGCGCAGCTGACGGTGATCTTCAGGACATCGTCAAACTGAATATTTTTCTCACCGATCTCAGCCACTTTCCTACCGTCAACGAAGTCATGGGACGTTTTATCAAACCGCCTTATCCTGCGCGCGCAGCAATTGGGGTGAAAGAATTGCCGCGAGGGGCGTTGATTGAAGCGGATGGGATTATGGTGATTTGAGATTGGTGAGAGCTTCGTAAGAAGGTGGCATTGAGTGAGTTCTGAATCTCCCTCGGTGCCGCCTTTTTATTTTGCAAAGAAAGTTTTTTCGGATTGTTTTAAAACGTCGATTAAACGCTCAACCCTAAAGACTGATATTTATCTTTAAGCGCCTGCTCCACGACCGGTGGCACAAACTGGTGCACGTTGCCGCCTAGAGAAGCGATTTCGCGCACCAGCGTCGAGGAGATATAAGACAGATGTTCTGCGGGCGTTAGAAACAGGCTTTCCATTTCGGGCGCGAGTGCGCGGTTCATATTGGCGAGCTGAAATTCGTATTCGAAATCCGACACGGCGCGTAAACCGCGCACCACGCCGTAGGCGCCTTTATCCTGGACGAGTTTCACCAGCAGACAATCGAAGCCACACACCTCTACGTTGTCGAGATGCGCCAACACCTCGCGGCACAAGCGCACGCGCTCTTCCAGACTGAACAGAGGTTTTTTCTTCGGACTGGCAGCTACCGCTACTACCACCGAATCGAATAAATGACTCGCCCGCTGCACCAAGTCCACATGGCCATTGGTGATGGGATCAAAAGTACCTGGATAAACCACACGTTTACTGGTGGTAGAGGACATATCAAGCTCCACGCAGATTGGACAGGTGGATGTTACCCGCCGTGAAGACGCGCATCTTACACGCGCCCTTCGCTGTTTGTCTCATAGCGGTAGAGGCGGTAACACACCTGTCCGGCGCGTTTTTCCCGGTGAGCGTGCCATGTCGTCGGTGGGTTCAAGGCAAGATCCGAGGGGCATTCGACGTAGATCAGCGCTCCATCAGCCAGCCATCCTCGCTCGAGTGACGCCATAACCGGTTGCCACAGATCGGCGGCAAAAGGTGGGTCGATAAAGACCACATCGAAGGGGGCTGCCGGTTTGGCCAAAAACTCCAACGCGCTTATGGGATGAATTGCGGCACCGTCTGCCTGCAACTGGTCGGCGTTTACCCGCAGCTGCCGCGTCGCCGCCGGATTGAGTTCCACCAAACTGCAGTGGGCCGCGCCGCGCGAGAGCGCCTCAAACGCGAGGATACCGGAGCCAGCGAACAGATCGAGACAGCGGCTGCCCGGCAGGATTGGCGCCAACCAGTTGAAGAGCGTCTCGCGAATGCGGTCACCGGTTGGGCGCAGGCCGTCCACCGCCGGAAAGCTGAGCATGCGACTGCGCCAGCGGCCGCCGATGATGCGGAGTTTGTGATGGCCGATGGCTGGCGGCTTTTTCGGAGGTGAAGGCAAGGTGTTCTCTTATTTCCCGGGGACAAGTGTTAGGATTACGCCATTTTGCGGAATACGTGAAGGTTATGTTCTCTTTCTTTAAACGTAACAAAAACAAAGATGCGGCGGAAAAACCCGTCTCGCCTGAATCGACGTCTGAAGTGGACATTGCGGGGCAATCTACTCCAGAGCCTGAGGTAACACAATCTTCTAGTCCTGTATCAGCTGAAGCGGTCGAGCCGGCTGTCGAGGTCGAAGTTGAAGACATCCAGTCGATTGTCGTCGAAGACGTTAAACCCCCTGTCCAAGACAGCAAGCCTGTCGTTGTAGACACCCAAGCCATTGTCGAAGATGTTAAACCCGTCATCGAAGATGCTAAGCCTGTAGCCGAAGACGGCAATAAAAAAGTGGGCTTTTTCGCCCGGATCAAGCAAGGGCTAAAACGCACCAGCACCCAATTCAGCGAGGGTCTGGGCAATCTGTTGCTGGGCAAGAAAGTCATAGACGATGAACTGCTGGAAGAGTTGGAAACCCAGTTGCTGGTGGCGGATGTCGGCGTCGAAGCGACGACACGGCTGATCGATATCCTCACTGGCAAAGTCGCCCGCAAACAGCTGGCGGATTCGGGCGCTCTGTACCAAGCTCTGCAAACCGAACTGCGCGCCCTGCTGCAGCCGGTCGAGCAGCCTTTGCAGATTAGCAGTGCTAACAAGCCGTTCGTGATTCTCGTGGTGGGCGTTAATGGAGTGGGCAAAACCACCACCATCGGCAAGCTCGCCAAGCGGCTGCAGAATGAAGGCAAGTCGGTGATGCTGGCTGCGGGGGACACCTTCCGCGCAGCGGCGGTGGAGCAGCTGCAGATCTGGGGCGAGCGCAACAAGGTTCCCGTGGTGGCGCAGCATACGGGTGCCGACAGCGCGTCGGTCATCTATGACGCTATCGCTGCAGCCAAGTCACGCGGGGTGGATGTGGTTATCGCCGATACCGCCGGACGCCTCCACAACAAGAGCCATCTGATGGACGAGCTGTCCAAGGTGCGCCGTGTTATGGGCAAGTTGGACGCTACTGCGCCCCACGAGGTGCTGTTGGTGCTGGATGCCGGCACCGGTCAGAACGCCGTCAGCCAAGCCGATATCTTCCGCGAAAGCGCAGGGGTGACGGGCATAGCGCTGACCAAGCTTGATGGCACCGCCAAGGGCGGTGTTATTTTCGCGCTCACGGAAAAACACAAACTGCCGATCCGCTTTATCGGCGTCGGTGAAGGCATAGACGATCTCCAGCCCTTCGCTGCGAAGCCTTTTGTTGACGCCTTGTTCAGCAGTGATCAGTCCACCTCCGCATGATCGAATTCCACAACGTCAGCAAGCGGTATTCCAACGGCTACGAGGCGCTGACGCGAGTGTCCCTGCAAGTTGACGCAGGTGAGATGGTGTTCCTAACCGGCCATTCGGGGGCCGGTAAAAGCACACTGATGAAGCTCATCATGCTCATCGAGAGGCCTACCCAAGGTCAGGTGATCATCGGCGGGCGCAATCTGGATCGCCTGCGCTCGAGTCAAATTCCCTTTCACCGCCGCCAAGTGGGTGTGGTCTTTCAGAACCACCAACTGCTCTTTGACCGCAGCGTCTTCGACAATGTGGCGCTGCCTCTGCAGATCGCTGGCGTGCCTTCGCGGGAGATCGGCAGACGCGTGCGCGCAGCGCTGGACAAGGTCGGCCTGCTTGAACACGAGCGCGCCTACCCCATTACGCTGTCCGGCGGCGAACAACAGCGGGTGGGAATCGCCCGGGCAGTGGTGAATAAGCCTCCGGTACTGCTAGCGGACGAACCGACTGGCAATCTGGATCCGAACCTGTCAGCGGATATCATGCAGCTGTTCTGTGAATTTAATCAGGTAGGGGTAACTGTACTGATCGCCAGTCACGACTGGTCTCTGATCCGCTCGGTCGGCGCGCGGGTGCTGACCCTCGAGCGCGGTCAGCTGACTCACGATGGAGCTCTGGCATGAACCGCGAAGCCACCGCGCGCGGCGCGCGCCTCTCGCGCACAGGCCTAGCCGATCACTGGCAGGCGTGGCGGCAGCATCACCGGACTTCGGCGCTGGACAGTTTCGGTCGGCTCGCCGAAACACCACTGCAAACCCTGATGACCGCACTAGTGGTTGCCATAGCTTTGGCGTTGCCGGCGACCTTGTTGCTCGCTTTGGGCAATGTGCAGCGTCTCGGTGACCGCTGGGACGCCAACCCTAAAATGACGGTATTCCTGAAAACCGGCGCGCAGGAGGCAGCGATCACCAGCTTGCGCGAGTCTTTGCGAAAGATGCCGGAGATTCGAGAGCTGGAATACATCTCCCCTGAGCAGGCGTTGCAGTCCTTCCAATCTCAATCCGGCTTCAGCGAGGCGCTGGCGGCACTGGACAGCAACCCGCTGCCGCCCGCATTGGTGATCACTCCCACGGCGGTCGAGCCATCAAGCTTGGAGTCACTGCGCCAGCGCATTGCGGCCGATCCGCTGGTGGATGGTGTCAGCCTGGACATGGAATGGGTGCGCCGTCTCAACGCCATCATGGATCTTGGCAAGCAATTGGTTTTGGGGCTTGCGGCGTTACTGGGTGCGGGCGTGCTGTTAGTGATCGGCAATACCATCCGCCTGGAGATCGAGAGTCGGCGTGAGGAAATTGTGGTGATCAAGTTAGTAGGCGGTACGGATGGTTTTGTGCGCCGGCCTTTTCTCTACACGGGTTTCTGGTACGGCGTTATCGGCGGTTTGCTCGCCTGCTTGCTGGTGAGTGTTGGCGTGGCCTTGTTGGGCGGTCCGGTGCGCAACTTGGCGGCAACCTATCAGAACACCTTTGTGCTGCAGGGTTTGGGACTGTTGGGATGCGTCGTGCTGACGGCTTGTTGTGTTGGTCTCGGTCTGTTGGGCGCGTGGCTCGCCGTAGGCCGGCATCTGAGCGCCATCGAACCTCGATAGAAGAGAACAGCCCCGTATTTTGTTCTTATTTGGTCCAGATCAAATCGATTGAAGACAGCACCGAACTCTGTGACCTTCCACCCATCTAACGGCTTGAAAATCGGGCTAAAAGCCTTAAATTGCGCCGGTAGTCATGCCGCGTGACGAGTGCTACACTCCACCGGCCATTCATTAGGAGGATTCCCAAAATGGGCACCCAATTACAACCTGTCGACATTCTCGCACCAGGTCAGAACCTGACGGCGTACATTCAGGTCGTCAACGGGTTCTCGATCCTCTCCGCTGAAGAAGAAAAGGCTCTCGCGGAGGACCTTTACTATCGCAACAACCTCGACGCCGCGCGCCGTCTGGTTATGGCGCATCTGCGTTTTGTGGTGCATATCGCTAAATCCTACTCGGGTTACGGCTTGGCTCAGGGCGACCTGATCCAGGAAGGCAACGTAGGCCTGATGAAAGCGGTGAAGCGCTTCAATCCCGAAAAAGGTGTGCGCTTGATCTCCTTCGCGGTGCATTGGATCAAGGCCGAGATTCACGAATTCATCCTGCGCAACTGGCGCATCGTCAAAATCGCCACCACCAAGGCTCAACGCAAATTGTTCTTCAACCTGCGCGGCCAGAAAAAACATTTGGGTTGGCTGAGCCGAGCTGAAGCCGAAGCGGTGGCCAAAGACCTGAACGTGGACGTAAAACATGTCCACGATATGGAAGGCCGCTTAGCCGCGTTTGACGCCGGCTTTGACGCGGGTGTGGACGACGATGACGATACCGCCTATCAGGCGCCGGTCAATTATCTGGAAGACCGTCGTTTTGACCCGGCCGTTATGCTGGAAAATGCTGACTGGGAAGATAACAGCGTCAGCAATCTGGAAACCGCGCTGGAAAAACTCGACGACCGCAGCCGCGACATTCTGCAGAAACGCTGGTTGAACGAAGAGAAGGCCACCTTGCACGAACTGGCCGCAGAATACGGCGTATCAGCGGAGCGCATTCGCCAGCTGGAGAAAAACGCCATGAAAAAAGTGCGGGTGATGATCGAGGCGTGAGCCGCTTCGTCTCTGGAGTTTCTACTAAAGCCGCTTAGAGCGGCTTTTTTATTTTTTGCATGACTGCTTTTTTTCACTCATATTAAGTTCAAGTTCCCTCAGCCCAGCAAGGATTTGATCATGAGCGAAGCCCCTCTGTTGACCGAAGAAACCCATGCCTTGCTACACCGCCTGCTGGACAAGGCGGATTCCGGCCGGATGCGCTGGCAGCTCAAGTGTTCCGCCCGTGAAACCCCTGAACTCTATGACTTTGCCGACCAGAGCCAAGTGGACGTGGTCTGGGACGACCTGCAACACCTGGCTAAAATCGGAGTGCTGGATCTCAAGCTCAAGGCGCGCCAGCGTCCTGGAAACAACGATTACGACGATGGCCTCATTCAATTGAAGTACGAAGCCGAGGAGACGGTGCGCCTGTGGCTGGAGCGGCCAGCTTTCGATCCGCGGCAGCATCTGTGGAACACCGCGCTCGCCCGCTATCTGGAGGTGTTCGAAGATGGCGGTGAGGCCCTGCGGCGCGAAGTGTTGCGTTTCCCCGGCCGCACCTACGAACAATTGGCGGCGGCTTTTGCAGCCATCCCCGCCGCGCTCACCCGCCCCATGACCTTGCGCCAGCTCTCCGCCCGTTGTTTCTGGGGTGCATCCAAATTTCTCGACCGGCGCGATCAGCTCTTGTTTGCCACCTTTCCCAGCCTCGCCCACAAAATCCTCAGCCGTCCGCTGTTGCTCTCGGTTTATCTGCCGGAGCAATTTGAGGAAATTCTGTTTGTGGAGAACCAGGACACCTATCTCGGTCTGGTTGCCCTGACACCGGCCAAAACGGGGCTCATCTATCTTGCAGGTTTTCGCGGCGCGGCTCTGCGGGTGCGGGAAGCCGGCCAGGCGGTGTTCAGTTATGTGAATCTCGTAAGCCCCGCCGAGCGGGAGCGGTTTATCGAATTCTGGTTGGGCCATCGGCAACTGCCCAGCTTCTTTTGGGGCGACCTGGATTTTGCCGGCATGGCGATACTGGCCGCCCTCAAGCAGGTATTTCCAGGGGTGGAGGCGTGGCAGCCGGGGTATCAGCCCATGGTGGCGATGCTGTACGAAGGCCGCGGCCATTCGTCCATCGGCGGAGACAAGGAAAAACAATATCATCCGGGCGGCACCCAGTGCCCTTATGCAGACTATGTGTTGATGCCGGCTATGGAGGAGCAACTGGCCTTTGTGGATCAGGAAGCGGTCAGTGTTGCCAACCTCCATTGGCGGGGAGATCGGCATCATGAATGAGCCCATTTACGCTGGCATAGATGCTGGCGGTACTGAATTTAAATGCATTGTCGCGACCGGCCCTGATCGGGTGCTGGTCCACGAAAAAATTCCGGTGGCAGATCCCGCGACGACGCTGGCGGCATGTCGGGATTTTTTTCTGCGGGCCCGGCAAGAGCATGGGGAATTTGCCGCTTTGGGAATCGCCAGCTTTGGCCCCATCGACCTGCATAAAGATTCACCCACCTTCGGCTTCATCACGTCCACGCCAAAACCTCAATGGTCCAACACCGATCTCGTGGGCTATTTCCGCGATGCCCTGGCTGTGCCGATCCATTTCGACACCGATGTAAACGGCGCGCTGCTGGCTGAGCATCGCTGGGGCGCCGCCCGCGATCTGCACAGTGTGGTCTACGTCACCATCGGCACCGGCATTGGCGCTGGCGTTATGGTGGATGGGCGCCTTTTGCATGGCCGGATGCATCCCGAGGCAGGCCATATGCTCGTGCCGCGTTATACTGGCGACCCTTTTTCGGGAGCCTGTCCCTACCACGGTGGTTGTCTCGAGGGCTTGGCGGCGGGGCCGGCGTTGCAACAGCGCTGGCAGCAGAGTCCGCTAAGCCTGCCGGACAGCCATCCCGCCTGGGAACTGCAGGCGCATTATCTCGCGCTTATGTGCGTCAATCTGACGCTCATGTACTCCCCCCAGCGCATCTTATTGGGCGGTGGGGTGATGGAGCGCGCGGTTTTGTTGCCCTTGGTGCGCCAAGCATATCTGGCGCAAATCAACGGCTACGTCGGCGATCAACGCGCCGAGGTGGAAAACTTCATCAGCGCGCCGGGATTGGGTGGTCGCGCGGGTGCGCTCGGCGCCATCGCCTTGGCGCAGCAATCCTGACTTTCCCTCCCTCGGCACCGCCATAATTCAAAAATACCCTTAGGAGCTTGTAATGAGAAAAAGCACTGCATTAGGTGTGATGACTGTTTTTGTTCTGGAAGCTGCGCTGGCCAGCCGGGCCCTCGCCCAGGAGCCAGTTCAACCGCTGGCCGCCGACGCCGAGTTGGGCGTGCTGGTGACCTCTGGCAACACCGAATCCACTGCCCTGAAGGCAAAACTGAAGTTGAAACAGGAACTGAGCAGCTGGCGCAATCAGTACGTGCTCGAAGGTTTGTATAAGGAAGACCAACTCGAAGTAACAGAAGGAGGTGTTACTTGGCAGGAGAGCCAGGTGACGGCGGAAAAATACTTCGCCTCCGCCCAGGCGGATTACAAACTGGATAACGCCCACCGCGCGCTGTTTATTTTCGGCTCTTACGACGACGACCGGTTCAGCGGTTACGACTTCCAGGCGGCCATAGCAGCGGGTTATTCCGACCGATTGTTCCAAGGTGCGAGTTCTTTCTTCGATTACAGCGTCGGTCCCGGTATGTCGTTCAGTCGCACCGATGAAGTCCGCAACGCCGATGGCGAGTTGGTGACAGACAACATCTATGAAGAATCGGCGATGGTACGGTTGTCCGCGTTGTATCAATACGATTTCAGCGAAACGGCCAAATTCACCCAGACGTTCGCCAGCGATGTTGCCGTAGAAT
>JAEZGT010000253.1 GCA_023416875.1 Pseudomonadota bacterium | reverse complement strand
CCATATATGTGTTCCAATTTGGTGAGCAGGCCAAAGCAAAAACCAAACCAACCGCAGTTGGCTCGTTTCGAGAGCGAAAATTTACGCTGTGTAATGGCTGGACATATTGCTAAAAATGAAAATTAAGTCATTGGTGCTAAAAGATTTTTATCGATTTGGCCACATCGAACAGCGAGGCTTACGAGGCGCTGATGTAATCGGTTCAGGGGCTTAATGCCTGGTGCATAAAACCGTGGATCGCATAGTTAAACATATACCCTTAAAATCAGTTCGCACCAAGTTTGTGCGCGCCAGGGTATTTTGCTGGTGCAAAGGCAGCATGGTTGCCCCAGTACCGCTCGGCGTTTGTTTGGCACACAAATAAAAAACCCCGCTTGCGCGGGGTTTTGGGAAGATCCAGGGCAGGTTACACGGAGTAGTACAGCTCGAACTCCACCGGGTGGGGAGTCATGTTGATGCGCTGGATGTCGGCCTTTTTCAGCTCAATGTAAGACTCGATAAAGTCTTTGCTGAATACGCCACCGCGAGTAAGGAACTCGTGGTCCGCTTCCAGAGCTGCCAATGCTTCTTCCAGGGAAGAGCAGACCTTTGGAATTTCGGCTTCTTCTTCCGGCTCCAGGTCGTACAGGTCCTTGGTTGCGGGCTCGCCCGGATGGATCTTGTTTTGCACGCCGTCGATACCAGCCATCAACAGAGCCGCAAATGCCAAATAGGGGTTAGCAGTTGGGTCCGGGAAGCGAGTTTCGATACGCTTGGCCTTGGCACCCTGAACAAACGGGATGCGGATAGACGCAGAGCGGTTGCGAGCCGAGTAAGCCAGCATCACAGGTGCTTCGAAGCCGGGGACCAGACGCTTATAAGAGTTGGTCGAGGCGTTACAGAAAGCGTTCAGGGCTTTAGCGTGCTTGATGATACCGCCGACATAGTACAGAGCGGTTTCGCTCAACCCGGCGTACGCCTCGCCAGCAAACTGGTTGACACCGCCTTTAGAGAAGGACTGGTGTACGTGCATACCGGAACCGTTGTCACCGATCAGCGGCTTAGGCATGAAGGTCGCGGTTTTGCCGTAGCTGTGAGCAACGTTGTGTACGCAGTATTTCAGAATCTGAACTTCGTCAGCTTTCTTCACCAGAGTGTTGGCGCCTACGCCGATTTCACACTGACCGGCGTTAGCCACTTCGTGGTGGTGAATTTCGATTTCCAGACCCATGGCTTCCATTGCGTTACACATGGCGGCACGGATGTCGTGGAGTGAGTCGATAGGGGCAACCGGGAAGTAGCCGCCTTTTACGCGCGGAGCGTGGCCGTGCTTGCCTTCGATGTCGTCGCCAGACTGCCAAGCAGCTTCTTCAGACTTGATCTTGTAGAAAGCGCCGCCCATGCCAGAGTGAAAGTGTACGCTGTCGAAGATAAAGAATTCCGGCTCAGGACCAAACAGGGCTACATCGCCCAGGCCGGTGGATTTCAGATATTGTTCTGCGCGCTTGCCGATGGAGCGCGGGTCGCGGTCGTAGCCTTGCATAGTGGTGGGTTCGACGATGTCGCACCGAATGATGACGGTCGGTTCTTCGTAAAACGGATCCAGCACTGCTGTGGAGTCATCGGGCATCAAAATCATGTCGGATTCGTTAATGCCTTTCCAGCCGCCGATCGATGAGCCGTCAAACATTTTGCCTTCGGTGAAGAAGCTGTCATTCACCACGCTGGCAGGAAAAGTGACGTGCTGTTCCTTCCCCTTTGTATCGGTGAAACGCAGGTCAATCCAGCGCGCTTCGTGTTCTTTAATTAGTTTCAGAGTCTTCTCTGACATGAGGATGCCTCCAACTATGGCCAAAGGCCAAGTAGTGATTGATGGTTAAAGGATATTGGGGGGTTGGTTGTTGGTCTGCTTTCGGCGGCACAATCTAAGATTTTCTCTACCAATAAGCAAGGACAACAAGTGGCGTAAGAGGGGCAAGTTGTATGCCATAATTTAAAACTTGGCTCCGCATCAAAGTTTCGTAAGACTTTGACGAAATAGCCTCAATAAACTGCACCAAAACAGCGATTTAATTTGGTGCATATCGTCTCAATAAGCACCATTTTGGTGCTCTCACCCATCGCCTTCTGATCATCACCATGAAATTCATCCTCAAGTTTTTTCCTGAAATCACCATAAAAAGTGGACCTGTGCGCAAGCGAATGAGTCGTCAACTCACCGAGAATCTCCGGGTACTGCTGCGTCGCGTCGATGGAGAGGCCAAAGTGGTGCAAGAGTGGGATAACCTCGAAGTGTTTGTGCCTGGAGAGGAAGAGGAGCGCGCTCGTGCGGTAGCGGATTTATTGGCGCGGGTGCCGGGCATTGGCAAGTTCGCTAGGGTGCGATCCTATCCTCTCAAGTCC
The DNA here is from genome assembly GCA_023416875.1 of Pseudomonadota bacterium. GTDB lineage: Bacteria > Pseudomonadota > Gammaproteobacteria > Pseudomonadales > Cellvibrionaceae > UBA5868. Next base: position 1,352 of record JAEZGT010000253.1, on the reverse strand, counting down.
ATGGAGCAGATATACGAATACGTCCTCCCCGCATGGCAGACAAACCTCTCTGGCAAGACGTTTTGCGAGCGGGTGAAACGCACTGGCAAACATGAATTCACATCGACGGATTTGGAGCGATACCTGGGCGGTCGGCTCCTGCAAGAAACCGCAGCGGCGGGAGTCGATTTGCATAATCCCGATCTGGTGGTGCGTTTGGAAATCCGTCAGGACACAGTTTATATGGTCGAGCAGACGTTTCCCGGCCTCGGCGGATTTCCCCTGGGGTCGCAAGAGGCGGTATTAGCGTTGGTGTCCGGTGGCTTCGATTCTACCGTGGCCTGTTACCAAAGCATCAAGCGCGGGTTGCGCACCCACTTCTTATTTTTCAATCTCGGCGGTCTCGCGCATGAGTTGGGCGTAAAAGAAATTGCTTTTTATCTGTGGAACCGCTTTGGCTCCTCTCATCGCGTTAAATTTGTCACTGTGCCTTTTGACGGCGTGGTAAACGAAATTCTGGCGAAAATTGATCCGTCGTGTATGGGGGTGGTGTTGAAGCGCTTGATGCTGCGAGCGGCGAGTCAGGTTGCGGACCAGGCGGAATTGGACGCTCTGGTGACCGGTGAAGCGGTTGCGCAGGTGTCTAGTCAAACACTTACCAATCTTGCGATTATCGATCGGGTCAGTACCAAATTGGTGTTGCGACCGCTGGCCTTTATGGATAAAGGCCAGATCATTGATCAATGCCGCGAAATTGGCGCCGAACATTTTTCCTCGGCTATTCCTGAATATTGTGGTGTGATTTCAGTGCGGCCATCGGCGCATTTGCGCCTGGAGAAAGTGGAAGCAGAAGAGCAAAAAATGGATTTAAGCGTGTTGGTCGACGCACTTGCACGGGCAAAAGTGCAGCCGATCGATGCCGTTATGCGCGATGTGGAGCGCGGAGTGACTCCGGTACCTGAAATTCAAGCCCCGACAAAACAAGTGATTATCGATATTCGCCACCCCAATGAGCGCGAGTTGAAACCGCTGCGCCTGGGTGAGCAAGTCGCGTCTTTGGCAATTCCTTTCTATAGTTTAAGTAGTGAATTTTCGCGCCTTGATGTGTCTCAGGAATACCTGCTGTATTGCGAGCGCGGAGTCATGAGCCAGCTGCACGCCGCGCATTTGCGCGACGCCGGGTTCAGCAACGTCGGTGTTTATCGCCCGGCGGAAAAATAATGTAAACCATCATCAGGAGGCTGATTCAGGTAAGTACACCTGACTTGCTATCGGGGCGCACCCGCTGTTTCGGCGGTCGCGAAACTGCGGTATGCGTAAGAGGCGGCGATATGAAAGCCAAAAATCAGCAAATCCGGATAGTGATATTTGCC
>JAEZGT010000107.1 GCA_023416875.1 Pseudomonadota bacterium | reverse complement strand
CGGATCGAGTTCAAGGTGAATGCTGCGCAAATTGAACTACTCTTTAGCGACGGCAAAAACGACTACAACTTGTTTGTCGACGGGCAATTCCAGCGCGCTATTTCTACCGCGAGTGGCACTACCGCTTACCCGGTCACTTTGGGACAGGGGGAGCATCAGGTGTTGGTGACCAAGCGCACGGGGCCGAATTTTGGCTCGGGACGTTTTCAGGGGGTGCGTTTGCCGCAGGGCGGACAGTTGCTGGATTTAGCAGCCCGCCCCACGCGCAGAATTGAATTTATCGGTGACTCTTATACCGTCGGCTACGGCAACGAAGGGCCGGGATTGAATTGCAATGGGAACTATCGACCCTACGAAAACAGCTATTTGTCCTTCGCGCCGATCACCGCCAGGGCGCTGCAGGCGGAAAGCCATTCCGTGGCCATTTCCGGTTTTGGCGCCGTGCGTAACTACGGCGATGCCAACACCACCAGTGCCATGCCCATGCCGTTTTATTACGGCAGAACCTTGATGGAGCGCGCCGATTTGGCGTGGAATTTCCAAACGTGGGTACCGCATCTGGTTGTGATTAAACTGGGCACCAACGACCACAGCACGGAACCGCAGCCATCCGCAGACGTGTTTATCCGCGGCATTCACGGCTTGATTACCCAGGTGAACAACGCTTACGGACATCTGCCGATTATTTTGCTAACGGACAGCTCGCTGCCGCAGCTGGTAACGCGCATGCAAACCGCTATGCAGCAGCAGCGCAGTATGGGCAATGATCAAGTGCATTTCGTGCAGGTAACGCACCCGCCGCAATCGCAACTGGGCTGTGATTGGCACCCGCTGATTGTTGGTCATCAGGCGATGGCGGATGAGTTGGCGGCGGCGATTAAGCCTATCCTCAACTGGTAAAATTAAGTCGGCTGGCCGATACTCAGCCGGCAGAATAACTAAGCCAGCAAAATAACTAGGCCGGTAAGTGACTCTACCGGCAAGTGCATTTTTTTTACAAAACCCGGCGGCAACCGGTGCAGCGGGAATTGCTCCTGTGAACGCCTCTTATATGAGGTAATCATGCTAAACATCCAACATAAACTTCATCATTGGCTGGTATTGGGCGCACTTTTATCGCCTTTGGCTTCGGCCGAACAAACCCCCAACATTATTTATTTAATCGGTGATGGCATGGGCGCGCCCTATATCACCGCCTATCGTTATTTCACCCACAACGACAAACCTATTCCGGTTGAACGCACCTTGTTTGACGAATGGCTAGTTGGCAGCGCGCAAACCTACCCTCACGACGATACCTACATCACCGATTCAGCTGCCGCCGCGACGTCTTTAGCAGCGGGCATCAAAACCTATAACGGTGCGATTGGCGTTGATATTGAGAAAAAGCCGGTGGAAACGCTGCTTGAACGCGCCAAACGCAAAGGCTATACCACTGCGATGGTGGTCACCAGCTCAGTTACCCATGCGACTCCCGCCAGCTTTGCGGCACACGTCAATACGCGCCAGGCTGCCGAGCAAATTGCGGATCAATACATCGATCAAAAAATTGGTGGAAAATTTAAAATCGATTTATTGATGGGTGGCGGTAACCAATATTTTGACCGCAAAGACCGCAACTTGGTAAAAGAACTGAAAAAGGGCGGTTATACCTACGTCAACTCTTTCCAAAATATGGACAAACTGCGCAAACTGCCTGCCATAGGTTTATTTGCTGATGATGGCTTGCCCCATGCGCTGGGCAGCAGCGAACCTCTGCGCTTGAGCAAAATGGTGAATAAAAGCCTGCAATTGTTAAATAACCCGAAAAAGCCTTTTTTTATGATGATCGAAGCCAGCCAAATCGACTGGTGTGGTCACGCCAACGATATTGCCTGTGCAATGGGAGAAATGGCCGATTTGCATTCGGCTTTAACGCACATCAAAGCCTTTATCGAACAGAACCCCAACACCGTTTTTGTAATGACAGCCGATCACAGCACCGGCGGTCTTTCCATTGGTGCTAACAACGAATACATTTGGCGCACGCCAATGATCCATTGCATCAAGAAAACGGCAGGGCCTATTGCTAAAGAGATGGTTGCGGCCAAAGCCAATTGGGAAAAAAGCTGGACCGAAAACACAGGCATAACCCTATTGGATTCAGAACGCGAAGCGCTTGGGAAATGGGTGGAAGAAGGCCAAAAAAATTACCCTGCCGTGCGCGTAAAACTAGAGCAAACCTTGCTCAAAGCTATCAATCGAGCAACTGCCACTGGCTGGACCACCTATGGCCATACCGGGGAAGATGTGTTGGTATTTGCCGCCGGCAAACACACCGACTTGTTTAAAGGCAATTTAGAAAATACCGATATTGCCAACCAACTATTCACCTTAATGCCGCGCGAATAAAAAGCTGCTATGCGGAGCTTTAGGATTTTCCGCCACGCCTTCTCCGCTTCATTTAGCATCTTTGTTGTGCTGGCGAACCCATCGCCGTTTTATGCCTCTAAGCAAAGAACACGGACTGCGGAGGTTGATATGAGCGACAGTATAAAAAGCGAAGCAAACAGCGCGCAATGGCAGCGCAACTCGGATGGCTGGGTTGCGATGCAGGAGCGGTCGCGCAAACTGAAAGATGAGGCGGACCGTATGGGTAAGCACGGAGAGGAAAGACGGAAGTATATGGACGAGCAAAGGAAAAAATTGGTGTTTCGCGCAGACCGTTGACGGTCTGAATATTGCGACCTGAGGGCCAATCTTCGGGGATTATGTAATGAGCGAAAAGGTAATCGGCAAAAGTCACCATGTTCTTGCCTATTTTGGCGCGGTTCACGCTCTCATTGCGACTGCTTCGCTGGTGCTTTTTGTGGCGCAGTTAGTTTCGTCCTCTCAGAGCGGAGCCGACGTGATTTTTTCACCAAAGATGTTGTATTTGCAGTTATCCCTGCTTGGAATGCAGCTTCCGAGTGTCGCATTCTGTTCCTATTTGTCTCTGGGCTTGAAATTGAATTCCCCTTTTTATCGCAAAGCATTGATTGTCTCCGCAATCATGGTTTTGCCGATTTTTCCAGTTGGTTCGCTTCTCTTTTTGTATTTGCTCTGGCTTAGCCGTCGTTAATCATTCCGCAAGAGTCGTGAACCGGTTCTTCACGTGCGTATGCGTCATCAGCATGGCTTTTGTGCGTAAAATTACGTATTTTAGGTCAATTACGTAATTATACGTATCGCTTGTTTTGTTAAGTTTCCGTCCATCAAATCCAGTGCTGTTGCGCCTCGTTAAAAGGGGTGAAAACGTCGCATAGGTCACAAAAATCCGCGAAGGTTTCCATTTCTAGGGGTGTTAATAAGGAGGTTAAAAAAATATTATTCCCAGAGTTGTTTTTGGGAAGCATTAAGGTGGGGATTCCGATGAGGTTGTTATTTTTATGTTGTCTCAGTTTTGTTTTTTCCGCTTGCGGCTCCAATATAGAAGCGCCGCCATCTAGTGGTTCTTCGAGCAGTTCCTCTTCATCAAGTTCAAGCAGTTCATCGTCTTCCGGGTCCAATTCTGACGACGGAAAATCTAGCATTAATTGTCTGGCGACGGATTTTGCACAACCCGCCGCTATAGGTTTGCAGCGCATCGCCGGTGAGCACATATTTGAATTGCCTACGGGAATTAAATTTTTTCCCGGCAATGATCAGGTGTTTTATGTCTTGCAACAAACAGGTGCGATCTGGCGCCTGGAAGAAAAAGATGGAGCGCTGGAAAAACAATTATTTGTGGATCTGCGCGATTATTACAATGTTGTTTTTACGCCCGAAGGCCCGGGCAGCTGTCATGAATGCGGCCTTTACAGTATGGCGTTTCATCCGCAATTTGCGGAGAACGGCTATATCTATTTGTCCTACACCGTGGACGGCGTTGATGGTATGCCACTGCAATCCTATATCGCGCGCTTCCGCACCGCCGATGGCGGCGTGAGTTTAGTGAAAGATGGTGGAACGCTTGAGCAAGAAGTGATTTACCACGTTGAACAGCCCACCAACATTCACAATAACGGTCAGATTAATTTCGGTACTGACGGTTATCTCTATGTTAGTTTTGGTGATGGCGGCGTAGGCCATTATTCGCAGGAACCCACCAAACCATTCGGCTCGATTTTGCGTTTGACGGATACTGGAGAAGCGGCGCCGGGCAATGAAATTGAAGGCGGTCTGCCGGAAGTATACGCCATGGGTTTTCGCAATCCGTGGTTCTGGAGTTTTGACCGCGAGACCGGCGATTTATGGGCAGGTGATGTCGGCCAAGGTCTTATTGAAGAAGTGGATCGCGTGGTCAGCGGTGGCAATTACGGATGGCCTTGTTATGAAGGCAAACAAAAAACCGGCAGCTGCGCTGATGACGTAGTGTTGGAAAATTATATCGAACCGGTTTGGGATTATGGCCGGGTGGATGGCCGCTCGGTGACCGGTGGTTTTGTGTATCGCGGCTCCGCGATTCCGGAACTTTACGGCGCTTATATATATGGCGATTTTGGCAGCGGCCTTATCTGGGCGCTGCGGGAAAACCAAACCGGTGGTTACCAGCGCGACCAATTGGCGGTGACGGGAAAAATGATCTCGGCATTTGCGGAAGACAATAACGGCGAGCTTTACACCATGGATTATCTGGGCGGCGAACTCTACCGGATTACGGCGCCCGAGCAGTCGCAGTTGCCGCCTTTACCGGAATTGCTCTCCGCCACTGGGTGTATGGACGCAGAGAATGTCACCCAGCCCGCCGACCATCTGTTGCCCTATAACATCAATGAGCCGTTCTGGTCGGATGGCGCCGATAAAGAGCGATTTCTACGTATGCCTGAGGGCACCTCCGCCCAGGTGGATGCGGTCGGCAATATCCTGCTGCCGGTGGGATCGGTGGTGGTCAAAAACTTCCGTTTGCAGAATCGCCTTATCGAAACCCGCTTGTTGTTGCATCAACCGGACAGTGGCTGGAACGGTTACAGCTATGTCTGGAACGAAGATGAATCCGAAGCGACTCTGCTGGAGGGCGCCTTTGATACGGAGGTCGCCGGTCAGGTGTGGCATTTCCCAAGTCGCGCTGAATGCGCCCAGTGCCATACAGGTGCGGCGGGGTCGAGCCTCGGTTTGGAGGTGGCGCAGCTCAATCAACCCAACGCCAACCCCAACCCGTTGGATGAATGGTTGGAGCACGGCCTGGTGGGCTACGTCAACAACCGGCTGAAATCCCAAGTCCTACCGCCAAGCAGCGATACCAGCGTCGATGTGGATGCGCGGGCGCGCAGTTATCTGCACTCCAACTGTTCGTACTGCCACAGGCCCGGCGGCACAAGCCAAGCCACTATGGATTTGCGTTTTACCACCCATTTGGTGAATGCCAATGTCTGTAACGCCGAGCCTATGCAGGGTGATCTGGGAATTGTGGACGGCCGCCTGATCGTGCCGGGAGATGCGGAGCGGTCAGTGCTCTGGCAGCGGATTTCCTCGGAAGGAGACAAGCGCATGCCGCCTCTGGCGAGCAATAAGTTGGATGACGTCAGCGTAGCGCTTATCCGCGAATGGATTGACGGCATGGAAAACTGCGATGGGGTAGCGGGTCCGGCGGACGCAGTGTTCCGGATTCGCAGAAGCGATCACTATCTCGCTATGGCAGATGGGCTCCCCGTGCTCTTAGCAGAGGATGATGCCGCCGATGTGCAATGGCAGGTGCTCCCGGAGGTTGAAAGTTTCTATCGTCTACGCTTGGGCGACTCCGGCAAAATCCAGCTGCATTTTGAGGCGGACGCCCTTGAGGTGAGCTTCGCCGAAGACTATTGGTGGTCTACCCATTGGGAGCTTGCGCCTACGGCTGAAGGGTTCCGAATCCGCAGCAGGGTGCGGGGCGATGAGTACCTGGAGATCCGCGACGGTGAAGTGAAACTCGTACCCGAGGCTGACGCGGGGCAAACCCTGTGGCAGTTCGAGCCGGCGCCTGTTGTGGCGCCGGAATAGATGGCTATAGGCGTCGAAATAGTTGACAAATGTTGATTTAGGTGTCACTGCATTTTCGAAAAGTCCATTGATTTAAAAAGGATTTATCGGGTTGGCGCTGTTGTTGCTGATTAGGAGCCGTGGTTCCTGGATGGGGGAACCGATCTATAACAATCGGTATTGCGCTATGAAAAAACATCTTGTTGGTTTGTCGCTTGTTGCTTCTTTGGCATTTGTCGCTGGCCCTAGCTACGCAGTTGGTACTTGGGGTGGAAATTCCGGCAATAAAGGTAAGCTTGATGACCTGGTGTGCAAGCTTGCCCCCAAAAATCCCCATTGCGCTGGCAACACACCCGCGCCGCAACCTGAGCCGCACAAGGTTCCGGAAATCGACGCTGCCAACGCTGGCTTGGCGCTGGCCCTGGTTGGTGGATTGCTGGCCATACGTCGCGAGCGCCGCAACCGCCGTTAAGCGGCACTAAAGTTCCTTGTTGGTTTGAAGCCTCCAGGCGAGAGTCTGGAGGCTTTTTTCATTTCCGGAAGACCGGTTTGTTTAGCAGCGCACAGAAACCAAATGCTTATGGGCGTGAAGTAAATCCGTAATCAGCGCAGGAGGATTTATGGAAACTCAAGAGCTTCACCGTGGCCGGCTGATTGACCATATTCAGTTGGTCGTGCGCGATCTCCCGGCTTCGCAACGTTTCTATTCCGCCGTTTTTGAAGCCCTCAAAATTCCCATATGTGGAACTGGGGATGATTATTTTTGGGCGGACGAATTATTTGTTTCCTCTCAGGACAGCATCGCTGCGCAAGGAATTTTGACGGGCCGCCATCATCTGGCGTTTCAGGCGCAGGATCGCGATATGGTGGATGCGTTTTACCAAGCCGCGCTTGCCAACGGTGGCCAAGCTAATGGCGCGCCGGGCGAGCGTGCTTATCACCCCGGGTATTACGCTGCTTTTGTGTTGGATCCGGATGGCAACAATATCGAAGCGGTGTATCACGGAGACGCCGAGCGCAGCGCGCCGTCCGTGTATATCCGGTTTTGAGATTTTTCCCAACGCGCTTTTATATTTCCCAGCGATTTTTGCGTAGCCACACGCACGCGCTGAGAAAAGCTGCACTGAGGACCAGGCCAAACAAAAATTGCGGCGTGGACAGCGCGGCGGTTATGCGCGCGGGCAGGGCAAGTGGATCTTGAACCAAGACGCCGAAATTATATAAACCGCTGCCGATTTGATCGCGCAACACGCGGAACAGCTGGTGGCTACCCAGCACCCATTTTTCCGCGACGATCAAGGCCAGCGGCAATCCCAATGCCAACATAAAAGGCGCTTTGCGCACGAATGCGGAACTGAAGAGCAGCCAAGAAAATAACGGCAGATACCACAGCGCCAGCACTATCCAACCGAGAACCAGCCCAAACCCACATTTAAAAAATACCGCCAGCACCGAGCCCATTTCAGGTACCGGAATTTTCCAAACCGAACCCGCATAAACGAGAAAACTGAGCAGAAACAGCGCGCCAGTCAGCAGTGCTGCGCCCACATAAACTGCAGGCGCGCCTATAACGCCTGCGGCCAGTTTGGACAACACGGTTTCACGTTCGGAGACCGGCATGGATTTCCAAAACAGCACACTTTGATCGCGCCGGTCGCTGTACAGGGTATCGGTGAAATAAAACAGCAGCACCAGCAGCAAAATCACGGTAAAAACGCTAAAAACCGCGGTGAGGCCGTGTACCAGATATGCGGGGTCGGCAGTCACAGACTGCTGCCCGGCGACTTCTTCCAGTACGTCAAAACCCAAGGTTGAATTGCCGGTATAGTCGGCGCTGTGGTGCGAGATAAAGCCGGCAATTTTGTAATGCCAGGGCGCAACGCCTAGCACCAGTAGCACAACCAGGATTCCCGTGGTAACGAGCGGGGTTTTGATAAAGCTGGAGCGGCATTCCCAGAATTCGCGTTTTATCTGCGTCAGCATTTTTGCTTTCATAATTTTTCTCCATGCATTTTCGCCACAAAGATATCGGCGAGGCTGGGTGTTTTGACCGGCCCGAGGGAGCGCAGAAATTCCTTGTCGCCGCCTTCGAATATCAGCGCTTTACCGCCCAGGACAGGGCGGCTGTGGATAGGTGTATGGCCCGCGACTTTGGCAAGTTGGTCGTCAGTGAGCTGCAACTCGATAAAGCGATCCTGCAGCTCTTCCATGGAAGTATTCAGGCACAGCTTGCCCTGACGGATAAACACCACATCAGTAAGCAGATTTTCTATTTCCTCCACCTGGTGAGTGGTGATCAGAATGGTTTTATCCTTATCGAAATAATCATCGAGCAGGGTATTGTAAAACTGCTTGCGGTAGAGAATATCCAGACCCAGCGTGGGTTCGTCCAACACCAATAATTTGCTGTCAATGGCCATAACCAATGCGAGATGTAATTGCGTCAACATACCTTTGGATAATTGCCGCACCAACATATGGGTTTTCACTTCGGTGCGCTGCAAAAACACTTCGGCTTTGGCGCGATCGAAGCGCGGGTGTACACCCTCCAGATATTCCAGGGCCTGTTTTACCTTCAGCCAGCGCGGCAATATGGCCGTATCCGCGATAAAGGAAATTTCCTGCAGCATTTGCGTGCGCTGGGTGTGCGGATTCAGGCCGAGCACGGCCAGTTCTCCCTGCGCCGGCGCAAGGCCCAATATGGCTTTCAGCAGAGTGGTTTTGCCGGCGCCGTTAGGGCCGATCAGACCGAGAATTCGCCCCGGCATCAAATCCAGATCAATGCCGTCAAGAACCCGCGTTGAGCCGTAGCTTTTGCTGAGTCCCCGCGCTTTTATTACGGTTTGCATTTAAGTGTTCTCCTTCATCATCTGGCGTATGGCCTTGGTCAATTCCGCTTCGCGTATGCCGAGTTGGCGCGCCTTAGCAATTAGATTGGGCAATTCCAGCGAAATAAATTTTTCCCGTTCCGAGGCCGCTACCTGTTGTTGTGCGCCGGACACGACAAACATGCCGATGCCTCTGCGTTTTTCCACCAGTCCGGCGTCCACCAATTCCTGATAGGCTTTGCCGACGGTTAAATGATTGATTTGATAATCACTGGCAACCTGCCTTACCGAGGGTAAGGCCTCACCTTCCTTCAACGCACCACTTAAAATCAGTGCGAGAATTTTGTCGTGCAACTGACGGTAGATGGGTTGATCATCTTTCCAAGGTTCCTGCATGAATTTCACTCTTTGGTTGAGTATGTCGGTGGGACACTATTTTTCTAAGTCACGGAAACCACATGCCGATATCCGCCATAACGTCACCTTTGTGATATGGTGTTATGCATTACTATAACACCATAGCCAAAAAGTGCAAATCGTTTTTATGGCGACACCCGTCACCGGCCTTTGCATTTGTTCTTGTGTCTGGCTATGGTTGCGGCGGTTACTCAATAAGATCAACAGTCGGAGTTACCTATGTCCGTTCGTCTATTCGCGCTGGCCATCTTTTTTATGCTGGCATTTCCCATATTGGCTGCAGAGTCGCAGCGCAAATTTGTTTTGGACAATACCGAGATCGTTCCGCTGAAATCGGGTCATACCGGTCGCAATCACGAAGTGGTTATCGTTTTTCCGGAAAGTTATGGCAAGGAGCCCAAACGGACCTACCCGGTTTTTTATTATCTCGATGCCTATTGGGATACGCCGCTGCTGGTGTCCACTTATGGCAATCTGCGTTACGACAATCAGATCCCGGAAATTCTGATGGTGGGCTTGTCTTATCCCGGTGGCGACGATTATGGCGTGCGCCGTCGGCAGGATTACACCCCAACGGCGATAGATGCCAAATCCGGCGGCGCGGATAAATTTCTGGCGTTTATTCGCGATGAGGTTGCACCGCTGGTGGAGAGCCGCTATCGCGGCGAAAAAACCGGCCGCATTCTCGGCGGTGTGTCCTTGGGCGGCTTATTTACGCTGTATGCGGCCTATGATCAGCCGGATTTCTTTTCCGGCTATATCTCTGTTAGCCCCGCCGTGAGTTGGGATAAACACGTCATGCTCAAAGTGGATGAGGCCTTTGGGAAAAAACAGCGCGCGTTGCCGGCGAGAATGTTTGTCTCCTATGGCTCGACCGAATACGCCCCCTTTCGTTTACCGATCGAGCAATTTCAAAAACGCCTTGAGCAACAGTCTTACAAAAATCTGGCGCTGTTGAATTATGTCATGGAAGGCATTGATCCTGACTCTAATACACATCT
>JAEZGT010000105.1 GCA_023416875.1 Pseudomonadota bacterium | reverse complement strand
CTCCGGCATGGCAATACGTCGAAGCGTCGATTGCGGAAGTGGCGGAGCGCTACGGCTATCGCGAAATCCGCTTTCCGATCCTGGAGCAGACCGAGCTGTTCAAGCGCAGCATCGGCGAGGTTACCGACATAGTCGAAAAGGAGATGTACACCTTCGACGACCGCAATGGTCTGAGCCTCACATTGCGACCTGAGGGCACCGCCAGCTGTGTTCGCGCCGCTGAGGAACATGGGCTTTTATACAACCAGACGCAAAAGCTCTGGTACACCGGCCCCATGTTCCGCTATGAGAAACCGCAGAAAGGCCGGTTGCGACAGTTCCATCAGTTTGGTTTTGAAGCTTTCGGTATGACTGGCCCCGATGTGGATGCGGAGCTGCTCGTTATGCTGGCGCGCCTGTGGCGGGAATTAGGCATCCTCGATGTGGTGGAGCTGCAGATCAATAACCTCGGCACCAGCGAGGCGCGGGCGCGCTTTCGCGCGGACCTGGTGACCTACCTGGAAGCGCGTGCTGACCAATTGGACGAAGACAGTCGCCGCCGTCTGACGACGAATCCGCTGCGCATTCTCGACAGCAAAGTCGCCTCTACCCAGGAATTACTGGATGGTGCGCCGTCGCTGACGGACTATCTGGAGGAACAATCCAGCGCCCATTTTGCCGGCTTTTGCCAACTGCTGGACGCTGCTGGGGTGGTGTATAAGGTCAATCCTCGCCTGGTGCGAGGTCTCGATTACTACAGCAATACCGTATTCGAATGGGTAACCACGAAACTCGGTGCCCAGGGCACGGTCTGTGCCGGCGGTCGTTATGACGGGCTGGTGGAGCAACTCGGAGGCAAACCGACACCTGCAGTGGGATGCGCCATGGGCATTGAGCGTTTGGTGCTGTTGCTGCAGGAGTTGAATGTGATTCCGGCCTCCGTAAACGATTCGGTGGATGTCTATCTCGTCGCCGTGGGTGATGTGCAAATGCGGGCTATGGCCTTAGCGGAAACCCTGCGTACGGAGTTGCCCTATTTGCGTCTACTGACCCACATGGGCGGCGGTTCTTTCAAATCGCAAATGAAAAAAGCCGACAAAAGCGGCGCCCAGATTGCGCTTATCCTCGGTGAAGATGAGGTCGCCAAAGGCGAAATCGGCATCAAACCTCTGCGTACAGAGGCAGAACAGCAGCAGGTTCCACAGGCGCAAGCGGCAAGCGCGATAACAGAACTGTTGGATCTTTAATGGTAGGGGCTTTGCCTTTACTGATTTAGTGACCGGAAGCCTTAGCGCTTCGAATTGAGCAAGAACACACAATAACAGGAGAGCCAAAAGTGGCCGCACATTTGACAGAAGAAGAACAGATTGAAGCCCTCAAGAGCTGGTGGAAAGATTACGGCACGGTCGTATTGATCGCCGCCGTAGTTGGGCTCGGGGGATTTTTTGGGTGGAACTTGTACCAGAACCACGGAGTGGAAAAGGCCAGTGAAGCTTCTGCAGTTTATGAAAAGCTTGCTGTGGCCATGGCCGAATCCGATAGTGAAATCTCGGAAGAACAGGCGTCCAAACTGAAGCAGCTGGCGAATGAGGTGATTGCCCTTGATTCATCCAGTCTCTACGCGGACTTTGCCGCACTCTACCTCGCCAAACTGGCAGTGCAACAGCAGGATTACGCGTCCGCAAAAAGCCACTTGGAAAAAGTCAGTAGTCGGGGCGCCAATGATTCTGTGAAGGAGCTGGCCCGTCTGCGCCTCGCCCGCGTATTGGCCGCCAGTGGGGATACCGAGCAGGCGCTGACTCTTTTGTCCGCTAAACCATCCAGTGCTTACTCTGCCGCCTATGCGGAAGCCGCAGGAGACATACTGCTGGCGCAGAAGCGCCTAGCTGAAGCCCGCGCCGCTTATCAAAACGCCCTCCAGGCAATGGGCACCGATCAACCCATGCGGCGCAGTCTGGTGCAGCTGAAGATCGACAACACTATGACTTCCGGCGATGAACCCGCGACTGGGCCCGCACCGATCAATCCCCATGGTAATGTGCAGAATCCGCATACCAACGCGGCGCCGACGGCGGAGGACGCTTGATGATTTTTCGCCGTTCTTTGGCTGCGGTTTGTTGCCTGAGTGCTTTGCTGGTTGGTTGTAGCAGCGTCAAAGAAGAGCTGAAACCGGTCAAACTTGAGCCGATCCGGCCGCAATACAAATTTGTACGCGACTGGGATAAGGAAACCGGTGTCGGTCAGGACGCGCGCTATGCCCGTTTGCAACCGGCGCATGTGGACGGGATTCTGTACACCGTCGATGTGAAAGGCGTAATCGGCGCTTGGCGTAGCGAAAACGGCAAGCGTCTATGGCGCAATGATCTTAAAACGGCCATCGGCAGTGGAGTGGGCACCGCCGGGGGGCTGGGTTTTGTCGGTACTTTAGATGGCCGTGTCATCGCCTTTGATCTTGCTACGGGCGAGAAGAAGTGGGACGCCAAGACCAGCAGTGAGGTGATGGCGTCACCCCAATCCAATGGGCGGGCGGTGATTACCCAGGCTATCGACGGGCGTGTCTTTGCATTTTCGTTCGCGGATGGCAGCCAACTCTGGAGCTACGACCATCCGGTTCCTGTGTTGACGCTCCGTTCCAACGCCACCCCTCTGGTGTTTCAGGACACGGCTATAGTCGCTTTTGATAATGGTAAGATTTTGAACTTTGACTCCAATACCGGACAGTTGCGCTGGAGCGCCCGAGTGGGTCAGCCCCAGGGCAAAACCGAACTGGAGCGTTTGGTGGATGTTGACTCGGCACCTATCGAACTCGGCCCCTATATTTACGCCGCCGGCTACAACTCGCGACTTGTGGCTATCTCCAAAGGTACCGGGCGAACCGCTTGGGCACAGGATGTTTCCACAACGCAAAACTTGGCGGCAGTGAATAACCGCATCCTGGTGAGCGATGCCAACAGTCACGTAAAGGCATTTGACGCGCTCAACGGCACGTTGTTGTGGGAAAACAAAAGTCTGCACAGGCGTGGAATAAGTGCCCCTGCGGTGTATGAAAACATGGTGGTGGTAGTAGATCAGGAGGGCTATCTGCACGGCCTCTCGGTTGAAGACGGCACTCAGTTGGCCCGCAGTCGTATCGGGGAGAATCCTGCCTTGGCCCAGCCTCTGGTTATCGAGGGGACCTTGTATCTATTGGATAAAGGCGGTGTGCTTATGGCTTATGGCACCAAACCGGCAGACCCAAAAATGGCGGTGTGGGACCTGCCGTCCAATCGCCACAAAGGCGCCATCTCTACCAAGTCCACCGGGGTTAAATAAACTTTCATGGTTCCAGTCATCGCCCTCGTCGGGCGCCCCAATGTCGGGATGTCCACGCTGTTCAATTGCCTTACCAAAACCAGGGACGCCCTGGTAGCGGATTTCGCCGGCCTGACCCGCGACCGTAAATATGGCGATGTGATTTTTCGCGAACGCAAGTTCATCGCCATAGATACCGGTGGTTTGAGCGGTGAGAACGAGGGCATCGATGTGGTGATGGCCGAGCAGGCGCGCCAAGCGATCAGCGAATCCGATCTGGTGGTTTTTTTAGTGGACAGCCGCGCCGGTCTGACGGCGGCGGATGAGCAGATCGCTCAGTACCTGCGCATTCAGCAGAAACCCGTTCTGTTGGTCGCCAATAAAGTTGACGGCCAGCAACCGGATGTCGCGGCGGCGCCGTTTTTCGAACTGGGCCTGGGAGAGGTTCACGGAATTGCAGCGGCCCATGGTCGCGGCATTAACGTGTTAATGGAAGAGATATGCAACCTGCTGCCCATCGACCAGGAAGATGGCGAAGCTGCGCTGGATGATATTGAGAGCGGAATTAAAATCGCGGTTGTGGGGCGTCCCAACGTCGGCAAATCCACACTGGTTAATCGCATGCTAGGCGAAGATCGTGTGGTGGTATTTGATATGCCCGGTACAACGCGCGACAGCATATATATCCGCTACGAGCGCCATGGCAAGCCCTACACCCTGATCGATACTGCGGGAATTCGCAAGCGTAAAAATATTTCCCTTACCGTGGAAAAATTTTCCATCGTCAAAACATTGCAAGCCATCGAAGACGCCAATGTCGTTATTTTGTTGATTGATGCCAAAGAGGGGTTGGTCGACCAGGACATGCATTTAATGGGGCAGGTGATCGATGCCGGTCGTGCATTAGTAGTTGCGCTCAATAAATGGGACGGCTTGGAAGAAGATCACAAGAGTTATTTGAAAACCGAACTCGAACGCCGCCTGCGTTTTGTCGATTTTGCCGATATCCATTTTATTTCCGCTCTGCATGGCACCGGTGTAGGGCTGCTGTATAAATCCGTGGAAAAAGCCTATCAAGCGGCGACGGAAAAATTCTCCACCAATTTTCTCACCAAAATTCTCGAAGACGCGGTCACCACGCATCAGCCGCCATTGGTGCGCGGCCGTCGCATTAAATTTCGTCTTGCTCACCCAGGCGGACACAATCCGCCGATTATCGTTATCCACGGCAACCAGACTGAAGACGTGCCCAATCATTACGTCCGCTACCTGGAAAAAACCTTCCGCAAAGCCCTCGATCTCCACGGTACCCCGATCCGCATCGAATTCAAAAGCGGCGACAATCCTTACGCGGGTAAAAGGAACAAATTGACCCAGCGTCAGGTGGAAAAGAAGCGCCGGATGATGAAGTTTGTGAAGAAGAAAAAGTAATAAAGCTATCTAAGTTTGAAAATTTCCTCTATGCATAAGCGCCGTCAGATTTTCTGTCAATTTAGATCGACTTGACGGCAGCCGGGCGAGTACTTAAAATCGCCACCCAATTCGCAGGGGCCTGGATTTTTCGCTTTTAGCGGGTCCGAGCAGCTTCGGCTGGGTCTTAAGCGCCAACAGTAGTAAGCAGGTGCCCCGTTATGGGGTTTTTTATTATCTGGCTGGCGTAGCGCAGGGCATGTCCGTAACCGTCGCGCGGCTTGGGTCGCTCCCGGTTGAGAGTGAAATGGGCTTTTAGGCCCATTTTTTGTTTCTGTAGTGGTGTATTTATGGCTTCTATCCAGGAGCGTTTGACTGAAATGTTCGAGCCGGTGGCGTCCGCGCTCGGTTGCGAGCTGTGGGGCGTGGAGTATATGACCCAGGGCCGCCGCGCCCTGTTGCGTGTGTATATCGATAAAGAGGACGGCATAGGCGTGGAAGACTGCGAGCGTGTCAGTCGCCAAGTAAGTAGTGTGCTTGATGTGGAAGATCCGATTCAGTCCGAATACACCCTCGAAGTGTCGTCTCCTGGTATGGACCGCCCCTTGTTTAAACTGGAGCAATATGAATCCAGTGTGGGAGAAGTCCTGGCGGTGAGATTGCGTCTGCCGTTTGAAGGCCGGCGCAAATTCACCGGGCTGCTGAAGGGCGTCGAGAACGAAGAAATCGTCCTCGAAGTCGATAATGAAGAATACGTACTGCCTTACGAGTCGATCGATAAGGCGAATATTGTTCCTCAGTTTTGAGGTAGTGCAGAGGCATTTTCATGAAGAAAGAAATTTTGCTTGTGGCTGACGCCGTTTCCAATGAGAAAGGTGTAGATCGGGAAGTGATCTTCCAGGCGATCGAGCTCGCCCTGGCGACCGCTACTAAAAAGCGCTACGACGAGGAATCTGATATCGCCGTTAAAATTGATCGGCGCACAGGTGAATACGTGACCGAACGCCGCTGGTTGGTGGTTAGCGACGATACGGTTGCAGAATTGGGTACACAACTGACCACAGAAGAAGCGCATGAAATTGACCCCAATTTGAAAGTGGGCGATGTGCATGTGGAGGTGGTGGAAAACGTCGAGTTTGGTCGCATTGCTGCACAAACTGCGAAACAGGTTATCGTGCAGAAAGTCCGCGAGGCGGAGCGTGCGCAGATCGTCAATGAATATCGCGATCGCGTCGGCGAACTGGTTTCCGGCACCGTGAAAAAAGTGACCCGCGACAACATCATTGTCGATCTCGGTAATAACGCCGAAGGCTTGCTGCCCCGCGAAGAGCTGGTCGGTCGCGAAATTTTCCGTATGAACGACCGCGTGCGCGCCGTTTTGCTCGATGTGCGCCCGGAAGCCCGAGGTCCGCAGCTCTATTTGAGCCGCGCCTGCCCACAGATGTTGGTCGAGTTGTTCAAAATTGAAGTGCCGGAAATCGCTGAAGAGGTTATCAATCTGCGCGGCGCGGCTCGTGATCCTGGTTCCCGCGCCAAAATCGCTGTGTCTACCAACGACGGGCGGATCGATCCGGTCGGCGCCTGTGTAGGCATGCGCGGCTCCCGCGTACAGGCGGTATCCAACGAGCTGGCAGGTGAGCGTATCGATATAGTGCTGTGGGATGACAACCCGGCCCAATACGTTATCAACGCCATGTCGCCTGCGGAGATTGAATCCATTGTGGTGGACGAAGATGCGCGCTCCATGGACGTTGCGGTGGCCGAAGATGGCCTCGCTCAGGCGATCGGTCGCGGTGGCCAGAACGTACGCCTGGCGTCTGAGCTGACGCAGTGGGAAATCAACGTCATGAGCACCAAGCAGTGGGGTGAGAAGCAGCAGGCGGAAGCCGGCAGCGTCAAGAATACCTTTATGCAGGCGTTGGATATTGACGAAGACGTCGCCGATGTTCTGGTTGAAGAAGGTTTCACCAGTCTTGAAGAAGTCGCCTATGTACCGCTGGAAGAATTCCTGGCGATTGAAGGTTTTGATGAAGACATCGCGGAAGAATTGCGCACCCGCGCGAAAGACGCACTTCTGACGCAGGCTTTGGCTTCAGAAGAACAATTGAACAGCAGTGAACCAGCAGAGGATTTGTTGAACATGGAAGGTATGGATCGCGCGCTTGCCTACAATCTGGCGGCTCGTGGCGTGGTCACCATGGAGGATCTGGCGGAGCAGTCCGTTGACGATCTTCTCGACATTGACGGTATGAACCAGGAAAAAGCAGCCGCCTTAATTATGAAAGCGCGGGAACCCTGGTTTGCCGACTCTGCAGAACAAACCCATTAATTGAGGTAACGAGGAATTAGAATGGCCGATGTAACTGTTAGTGAACTCGCCAAGTCTGTCGGGGCCTCGGTAGACCGACTTTTGACGCAGATGGGCCAGGCGGGCCTGCCGCACAAGACGCCTGGTGATACTGTATCAGATGAAGAAAAGCAAACCTTGCTGAGCTTTCTCAAAATGTCTCATGGCGAGAGTGTGGCGGCGCCCAAGAAAATCACCTTAAAGCGAAAAACCACCACCACGTTGAAAACTGGTAGCGGCAGCAGCCGAAAAACCATCAATGTCGAGGTGCGCAAGAAGCGTACTTACGTCAAAGTCAGTGATAACGACGCTGATGCAGGCATGGTGGACATCGCGGATTTGGCCGATGAAGCCGGATTGAGCGACGAGAATTACCTCGAGCAGGATCAGTATGAGTCAACGGTGGAAGACAACCGGGATGTGTCGGTAACAGAAGAGCAAGATCTGGCTCCGGCGGTCCAGGATGAGCAAAACGAAGAGCCTGAGGTTGTTGCGGAGCAGGATGAGCCGGCTCCTATTACTGATGCCGTGCTTGAAGATGTTCCTGCACCTGTTGCGACCCGCGAAACTCTGACGCGTTCGTCTTTTGTCGACGATGCGGAAGAGCGTCGTATCCGCGCGATGGAAACACGTATAAAAGCGCAAAAAGAAGCTGAAGAGACCGCGCGCCGCGCGTTAGAAGAAAAGCGTAAGCGCGAATTGGCGAAGAAAGAAGCGGGCGCAGCCACGGCGAAAAAAGATCCGTCGGCAATTAAAAAAGCCGATCCCTCTGCACCTGTGTTGTCGGCGGAAGAACTGGCTGCCAAAGCGGAAGAGGAAAAACATAAATTAAGGAAGAAAGACAAGGTTCACGGCGAAGTTGAAGAAGACGACGAATCGCCCAAGCACAACAAAAAAGCAGGCAAAGCCGTTAAAAAAGTCGAAATTCCCGCGCCGAAAAAAGGCTCAGCTGTACTGAGCTATTTGGACGACGCTGACGACGAAGTCGTCCTTGCTGCGGTAGCCCCAGTGCGGAAAAAACCCTCCCCACCACAGCCACAGACGCCCTCGCGTACTGCGATCAAAATTGCCAACAAACACGGCTTCAAGAAGCCGACCGGGAAAATTGTGCACGAAGTGGAAATTGGTGAAACCATCGCGGTTTCCGATCTTGCTCAGCGTATGAGCATAAAAGTCGGCGAAGTGGTTAAGCATCTGATGAAGTTGGGCGTGATGGCGACGGCCAATCAATCGATTGATCAGGAGACTGCCCAACTGGTAGTCGAGGAACTGGGGCATACCCCGGTTTTGGTGAGCGCCAATGCACTGGAGGAATCTCTGCAGAAAGAGCTTCAGGATGCCGGTGGTGAAATGGAGCCGCGCGCGCCGATCATCACCGTGATGGGGCACGTCGACCATGGTAAAACATCGCTCCTGGACTACATCCGCAAAGCTAAAGTAGCTGCGGGCGAAGCTGGTGGCATTACCCAGCATATCGGGGCTTATCGGGTCAAAACCAGCCACGGCGATCTGACCTTTCTGGATACTCCCGGTCACGCCGCGTTTACTGCCATGCGTGCTCGCGGTGCCCAGTGTACAGACATCGTCATTCTGGTGGTCGCCGCCGATGACGGCGTCATGCCGCAGACGGAAGAGGCGATTCAGCACGCCCGCGCCGCCGGTGTGCCTATAGTGGTTGCGGTTAACAAGATCGATAAACCCAGCGCAGATCCAGATCGCGTTAAAAACGAGCTGGTGGCCAAAGGTGTTATTCCGGAAGAGTGGGGCGGTGACGCGCAGTTCTGTCACGTATCCGCACTGACGGGTGAAGGTATCGATCAGTTGCTCGAGTCGGTCGGCGTTCAGGCGGAAATTCTGGAACTCAAAGCGCCTGTACATGTGCCTGCGCGCGGCGTGGTGATTGAATCCCGTATGGACAAAGGCCGCGGCATTGTTGCCACTGTGCTGGTCCAGGGCGGACATTTGAAGCCCGGCGATATCTTGCTGGCCGGGCAGAGCTTCGGGCGCGTTAGAGCTATGACCAATGAACTCGGGCAACAGGTTAAAGACGCGGGTCCGTCTATCCCCGTGGAAATTCTCGGTTTGGATTCTGCACCTAATGCGGGTGACGAATTCCTGGTCGTTGCAGACGAGCGAAAAGCCCGTGAGGTATCGGAATTCCGTGCCGAGCGGGAGCGCCAGGAGCGTGTTCAGCGCAATCAGGCCGCGAAATTGGAAAACATGTTCGCCGGTATGGGTTCCGGCGAGAAAAAGACTCTCAGCGTAGTATTGAAGACCGACGTACGCGGTTCTCTCGAAGCGATTTCCGCGTCATTGCGCGATATGGGCAATAGCGAAGTTGAAGTGCGCATTGTCGGCGACGGTGTGGGCGGAATTACCGAAAACGACGTCAACCTCGCGTTGACCTCCGGCGCTATCGTCGTCGGCTTCAACGTACGTGCCGACGGCAGTGCGCGCAAGCTGGCGGAGAAGGAATCCGTCGAGATTCGTTACTACAGCATCATTTATCAATTGATCGACGAAGTTAAGGCGGCCCTTTCCGGTATGCTCGAGCCCGAGCGCGTGGAAACGATTTTGGGTGTTGCCGATGTGCGCGATACCTTCCGTTCACCGAAGTTTGGCCAAGTGGCGGGCTGTATGGTGATCGAGGGAACCGTATATCGCAACAAACCGATCCGGGTTCTGCGTGACAACGTGGTGATATTTGAAGGTGAGCTGGAGTCTCTGCGCCGATTTAAAGACGACGTGTCTGAAGTTCGCGCGGGCACTGAGTGTGGTATAGGGGTGAAGAACTACGACGTGAAAGTGGGTGATCAAATCGAAGTCTTCGATGTCAAGGAGGTGGCAAGAGCGCTCTAATAAGCGCCTTGCCTGACCTATGGCAAAAGAATTTAGTCGCTCAGATCGCGTTGCCGACGCAGTGCAGCGCAGTCTGGCTCATTTGATCCCGGCCGAAATTCGCGATCCCCGTCTCGGCATGGTGAATATCAATTCCGTTGATGTGGCGCGGGATCTGACTCTGGCCAAGGTCTACGTGACCTTCGTCGGCGAGACCAATCCGAAGGCCTGTCAGGACTCCGTCGCGATTTTGAATAAGGCGGCGAGCTTTCTGCGCCCCTTGGTGGGCAAAGAGCTCACCGTCCGCTCCACTCCACGTTTGCAGTTTTAATACGATGAATCCTCCGTGCGCGGCCAGATTCTCAGCAATTTGATCGACCGCGCGGTGGCAGCTGACAGAGCCAATCGCCAAGATTCGGACGAGCAGGAGAATTGATCGTTGGGACG
>JAEZGT010000099.1 GCA_023416875.1 Pseudomonadota bacterium | reverse complement strand
GTGCCAAATGGTGTGCGGTTGGAAATTCGGGACGTGAGCTGAATAATCGGTGTTTTCAGCCAACTCACCACACCGAGTTTTGCCAATTTATTTAACAGATAAAAATCCTCGCCCCCCGCACGACGGGGAAACCCCCTGCATTCGCAATAGGCTTGCAGAGAGAAGGCGAGGGCGCTGCCAATGGTGGGAAATGCATAAGGCGAACCCGCCCAGGCCAATCCATCGATGTAATATTGCAACGCGCACTCGTAGATTTTGGTTGCATTGAAGACGGCGTCTTTATCGTGAGAGGTTGTTATGTGCTTAACGGAAAACACAGCAGCGCTTGCGTCGGTCGCAACCGATTCCAAGGCGGTGAAATAATCATCCGGCAATATGGCGTCCGCATCGGTGGTGCAAATCCAGCGCTGCTCAGCGAGATTTTTCGTCATTAAGAAAGCGGCGAGATCACAACCCAACTTGCGCGCAAGGCCGACACCTTGTTTTGAATCAATTTCCAATCCCGAACTAAAACGATCCACAACCAACCAATGCAATTCCGCATTGTTGGCGCTGAACAGGGATAAGTGATCTTGTTGCCAAAGCAGCGTGTGTTGCTGGAAATAATCCTGCAGTTGCGAATTGAGTGACTCTTGCGCACCGGGTGGCTGATTGATCACCACAATAATCAGCGCATCGCAATATCCGAGGGCGCTCGCCGCAAGGCGGCGGGCAAAATCGGGCGTCTCGCCATAACAGGGAATAACCAAATAATGCTGCGGTGAAATGGGCGGAAAATTCTCCAGTGCCGCGCATTCCGGCTCGGCATACAGGCGTAAATATTTGGCGATGGCCTTGTTCAAGATCGGGCTCAATGCAGCGCAGCTTTGATTGGAAGCTGCGCGACAATTTGCGCTTCCGCATCGAGCAGTTCGTCCAGGCGTTGGCTGATTTCTGCCATGGAAAAATAATGTTGTGCCAGTCGCACAAATAAATCCTCATGGCGCGCTTCCGACTCAGTAATCGCGCGATAGAATTTTTTTAAATCTCCCGGCGGCAGGGCCTCTGCAATCAAGCCAAAACGCTCACAGCCGCGCGCTTCGACAATGCTGCCGATCAACAGGCGGTCGAGCAGATACACTTCTTTGCCGGTTCTGGTGTGCTCCCGCAGCGCATTGACGTAAGGATCGCGGCTGTCCGCCGCTAGGCGCAAACCGCGCTGGTGGAGGATTTTCACCACTTCGCGAAAATGCGTCATTTCCTCCAGGGATAAATCGATCATGGCAGTGACGATTTCCGGTTTGTCCGGATAGTGGGAGAGCATGGCGATCGCCATGCCAGAAGCCTTTTTTTCCGCCGCGGCGTGATCGATAAGAAACGCGTCGAAATCGGCGAGAACCGCCTCGGTCCAGGCGGGGGATGTCTTGATGCGGAGTGAGTACATAGACAGATCTGGGTCGCGCTGAAAAAGTGGCGCGTATTATAGGCATTTATCTCGACCTATCCGAGTGACGGCGCGTCGGGCAGACGCCGGAACAGATTCGGTTATAATGCCGGCCTTTCATTCCAGTACAGGACCCGTTTGCGACCATGATTATCAAACCGAAAGTTCGTGGATTCATCTGCACCAATGCTCACCCGGAAGGCTGCGCGGCCAATGTGCGCGAACAAATCGCCTTCGTGAAAAAGTCCGGCACTATCGCCGGCGGTCCAAAAAATGTGCTGGTGATCGGCGCTTCCACTGGCTACGGCTTGGCTTCCCGCATTACCGCCGCTTTCGGCTGCGGGGCCAGCACTCTCGGTATCTTTTTTGAGAAGCCACCCACCGACAGCAAAACGGCATCGGCCGGTTACTACAACGCCGCCGCATTTGAACAGGAGGCCCATGCCGCCGGCCTGTACGCCAAAAGCATCAATGGCGACGCTTTTTCTCAGGAAATAAAAAACAAAACGATTGAAATACTGAAAAGCGATCTCGGCAAAGTCGATTTGATCGTGTACAGCCTTGCCTCACCGCGCCGCACCGACCCTGTTACCGGCGAAGTGTACGCATCCGCCCTCAAGCCAATCGGCCAGAGTTACACGGCGAAGAATCTCAATACCGACACATTGAAAATCGCCGATATGACGCTGCAGCCGGCTTCGGAAGAGGAAATTCGCGGCACGATCAAAGTGATGGGCGGCGAAGATTGGGAGCTGTGGATCAAGGCTTTGGCTGATGCGGATCTGCTGGCGGACGGCTTTCAAACCGTGGCCTATACCTACCTCGGCGAAAAAATCACCTGGCCTATCTACGGCAAAGCGACCATCGGCAAAGCCAAAGAAGATCTGGACCGCGCCGCGACGGCAATCAAGAGCGCCAGTGCCGGCAAAAACGGCAAGGCGTATGTGGCTGTGCTGAAAGCATTGGTCACTCAGGCCAGCTCGGCGATCCCGATCATGCCGCTCTATATCTCACTGCTGTACAAGGTGATGAAGGAGGAGGGAACTCATGAAGGCTGCATCGAGCAGTTATACCGCCTCTTTACCGAAGGCCTATACACCGCCACTCCGCGCCTGGATGACCATCAGCGGTTGCGCATGGACAACCTGGAGTTGAATCCAGTGACCCAGGCCAAAGTGGAAACCCTGTGGCCGCAGGTAACCGAGGAAAACTTGTTCGAGTTGACCGATTACAAAGGTTACAACGCCGAGTTCCTCAAACTCTTCGGTTTTGGTGTAGCGGGCGTGGACTACGATGCTGACATCAGCCCCGTGGTCCAGGCCGAATTCCGCTAATTCAGCGAGGGCCGCCGATTCTGCGGCGGCCTTGTGACCGGTCCGACATGAGCTCCCCCCGTTTCCGTCCCGCGCTGCTTCATCCCCGCTATTGGCTCACTTGGCTGGGCTTTCTGCTGTGGTATGCCTTGACGCTCTTACCCTACCGAGTTCAGCTCGGTCTTGGCCGCTTGCTCGGCAAACTTTTATATCGCTTCGCCGGCCGGCGCCGGCAGATTGCCAGGGCAAATCTCGATCTGTGTTTCCCAGGTTGGTCGGAAGCGCGCCGCGAGCAGGTGACACGAGAGATTATGGAATCTATTGGCATCGCCTTTCTTGAGACCGGCATCGCCTGGTTCTGGCCGAAGTGGCGGTTACAGCGCCTGTATACAGTGGAAGGTCTTGAGCATCTCACCACCGCTCGTGAAAACGGTGTGGGGGTGATTTTGATGGCGTTTCACTTCACCCATATCGATATAGGCGCGAAACTGCTGGGCCTGAGTTTTTCCATCGACGGCACCTATCGCCCGCACAACAACCCGGTCTACGACTATATCCAGCGCAGGGGTCGCGAGCGCCACACCCAGGAGGGGCAGGCGATACCGCGAGACGATGTACGCGCTATGGTGAAGGCGCTGCGCAACGGTCGCGCCATCTGGTATGCGCCTGACCAGGACTATGGAGCCAAACACAGCATTTTCGTACCTTTGTTCGGTATACCGGCGGCGACGGTTACCGCCACCAGCCAGCTGGCACGCTTGGGCAAGGCGCAGGTGATTGCCTTTACCCAGACCCGCCTGCCCAATGGCAAGGGGTATCACTTGAAAATCTATCCGCCGCTGCAGGATTTTCCCACTGGTGATGAAGCCGCAGATACGCTGCGCATCAACGGAATCGTCGAGGCGCGTATCCTGGAGCAGCCCGAGCAATATCTCTGGGTCCACCGGCGTTTCAAAAGCCGCCCTCAAGGTGAGCCGGATCTGTACGAGCAGGCCGGGGTTAGGCGCAAGCGACGCAAATCCCACTGACGAGCCGGGAATCCGGCTTGAGTGTTCTAAGGTCCGCCAGTACCATAGCCAGCTTTTCTTTCACCAGCACAAACGCGCGGAGATCCACATGTTTCAAGGCAGCATGGTCGCTCTGGTCACCCCCATGTACGAGGACGGCTCGCTGGATTGGGAATCTTTGGCAGGGCTGGTGGAGTGGCATATCGAGCAGGGCACCACTGCGATCGTTACGGTGGGGACGACGGGCGAGTCCGCCACCCTGGATATGCACGAACATGTGGAGGTGATTCGCCGCACCGTGGATATGGCCAACAAACGTATTCCGGTGATCGCCGGAACCGGGGCCAACTCCACATCCGAGGCACTGGAACTCACCCAGGCAGCCAAAGATGTCGGCGCCGATGGTTGTCTGCTGGTTACGCCTTACTACAACAAACCCACCCAGGAAGGTCTGTTCCAACACCACGCTTACATCGCCACCCGCGTGGCCATCCCGCAGCTGTTATATAACGTTCCTGGGCGCACGGCGGTGGACATGTTGCCT
>JAEZGT010000351.1 GCA_023416875.1 Pseudomonadota bacterium | reverse complement strand
CCTGTTGCTCGATCGCGTGGTCGATTTGAAGGAGGGCGAATCCATCGTCGCCTACAAGAACATCACCGTTAATGAAGATGTTTTTAACGGACATTTTCCCAATCATCCGGTTTTTCCAGGCGTCATGATTCTGGAGGCCATGGCGCAAGCCTGCGGTGTCCTCGGTTTCAAAACCATGAATAAGACACCGGAAGATGGTTCGATTTATCTCTACGCCGGTATTGACGATGCGCGCTTTAAAAAGCAAGTAGTGCCGGGTGATCAGTTGTTTATCGAAGCGAGTATTCTTTCGGAGAAAAGGGGGATCTGGAAATTTGACTGCGTAGCGAAAGTCGATGGCCAATTGGCCGCGAGCGCAACTATTCTTTGTGCGGACCGCAAAGTATCCTGAAAGGACAACGCGCTGCTATGAATAATGGTGAAATTGATCCGCGTGCCGTCATCCATCCCCAGGCCAAATTGGCCCCCGGGGTTTCCGTCGGCCCTTTTTCTGTCATAGGCCCTGACGTCGAAATTGGCGAAGGCACCGCGATCGAATCCCACGTGGTGATTAAAGGCCCGACGCGTATTGGCAAACACAATAAAATTTATCAGTTCACCACGTTGGGAGAAGCCACTCCCGACTTGAAATACAAGGGCGAACCCACGACCTTGACCATCGGCGATCACAATATTATTCGCGAAGGCGTGACAGTCCACCGCGGCACGATTCAGGATCGCGGTGACACTTTTGTAGGTGACCATAATCTGTTGATGGCCTATGTTCACATCGGTCACGATAGTGTCGTCGGCAATCATTGCATTCTGGTGAATAACGCCGCTCTGGCCGGCCACGTGGTCATAGGCGACTGGGCCATATTGAGCGGCTACACGCTGGTGCATCAATTCTGCCATATTGGCGCCCACAGTTTTACCGGAATGGGCACGGCGGTAGGTAAGGATATTCCTGCATTTATGATGGTCGCCGGTGCACCAGCAGCGGCGAGAAATATCAATATTGAAGGTCTCAAACGCCGTGGTTTTACCAGGGAAGATATTGCAGCTCTGACACAGGCTTATAAAACGCTTTACCGCCGCGGCCTCACGGTGGATGAAGCTCTTGCGGAGTTGCGCGAACAGGCGAGTGCCAATGCGCATGTGCAAACCCTTGTCAATTCAGTGGCAGTCTCCACTCGCGGAATAGTTCGTTAACATTTTAATTACCTTATGTCGCAGCAGAATCAGCCTTTGATTATCGGAATGGTGGTGGGTGAGGCGTCCGGTGATTTATTGGGGGCGGGTTTGATGCGCGCATTGCGTCAATATTTTCCTGATGCACTTTTTCAAGGTGTCGGCGGCCCCAAAATGTTGGCCGAAGGCTTTGAGTCGCTCTTTCCACAAGATCGCTTGGCGGTTATGGGATTAGTGGAACCCTTGGCCCGTCTCCCCGAGTTGCTACGGATTCGGCGGCGTTTGCGCCAGCATTTTTTGCAGCAGCGGCCGGCGGTGTTTATCGGTATTGACTCTCCCGACTTCAATCTCGATCTCGAATTGTCCCTGCGCCAGGGTGGGATTAAGACCGTGCATTATGTGAGCCCGTCGGTATGGGCGTGGCGGCAGGGACGCATCAAAAAAATCAGCCGGGCAGTGGATCTGATGTTGACGCTGCTACCGTTCGAGGCAGATTTTTATCGCAACAACAATGTTCCGGTTGCTTATGTGGGCCATCCCCTGGCAGATACAATTCCGTTACAGCCTGATCCTGCTGCGGCCGTCGAAGCTCTGCAATTGGGCGAGCAAATAAAAGGCAATAAAATTATCGCGCTTCTGCCAGGAAGTCGCGCCGCTGAAGTGGCACGCATGGGTCCACTGTTTTGGCAAGTTGCTGAGTATTGCGCCTCCCGCCAAAAAAATCTGGTGTTTCTTGTACCTTCGGCGAATGCCGCCCGGCACCAACAGCTTGAAGAACAGCTGGGGGAGTTGTCATCACATCTGCCGATCCACCTGATTGAAGGACAGTCTCACAAAATCATGGAGGCTGCGGACGTTGTTATCATGGCCTCGGGTACTACCACCTTGGAAGCGATGTTGCTCAAACGTCCCATGATCGTGGTGTATAAACTCGCTGATCTCACCTACCAAATATTGTCGCGATTGGTGAAAGTGAAATACATCAGCTTGCCGAATCTGCTGGCGAATAAATCGGTGGTACCAGAATTTATTCAAGAGCGGGCAACGCCTGTTGCCGTCGGCGACGCTTTGCTGAATTACCTGAATAATCCGAGCACAACAAAAAAGCTGATGGCGACATTTCACGATTTGCATGCGCAACTGAAACAGAATTCAGATGAGCAGGCAGCACAAGCCATAGCCAAACTTATTCGCGGCGAGGTGGAGCTGTGACGAATATCGGATTGCTGGCTGGAGTGGATGAGGTTGGCAGGGGGCCGCTGGCGGGCGACGTGGTAGCGGCCGCAGTCATTCTTGACGCTAAAAAACCGATCGCGGGCTTGGCGGATTCGAAAAAACTATCCGAGAAAAAACGCGAATCCCTGTTCGAAGAAATTCGAGATAAAGCCATCGCGTTTTGCGTGGCGCGCGCCAGCGTGGCGGAAATCGATCAACTCAATATTTTGCATGCGAGTCTGTTAGCCATGCGCCGCGCGGTGGAAGGCCTGCATATAGAGCCGCACCATGTGCTGGTGGATGGCAATCGCCTGCCGCAGTGGCGCTATTCCAGTGAAGCGGTGGTGCAGGGGGATGCAACCGTCGCCGCGATTAGCGCGGCATCAATTCTGGCGAAGGTCACTCGCGACCGGGAAATGTGTGAATTGGATAACCTCTATCCCGGCTATGGCTTTGCGGTTCACAAGGGATATCCGACCAAACTTCATCTCGCTGCTTTGCAGTCCATGGGGCCAACCCCAATTCATCGTCGCGGCTACGCCCCGGTGCGTGAGGTCTTGGCGCAAATTCCGCTTTTTTGATACTCGCCGCCACTTCCGCCGATATTTTTATCGGCTTTCATTGATATTGTCCTCTGACGTCAAGATTTCGTCGCGCAAATCGGCAAAACTTGATTTACCTCTCATTTTTTCGGCTATACCTAAATTACACGTTACCGATCTCCGCTCAATGGGGGCGCGGTTTGCTTGGGCGGTGACGGATCAATATAAAAAGACAATAAATGTGTAATTGTGAGTGGACATGGTGAAACAAAATAGACATTCAGCGCCCGTGTGGTGGAACCCTTGGTTCAACCTTTATCGGGAATGGTTGCAGCAACTCCTAATTCCTAATAATGAGTCTGTTATGCGCCGTTTTATACGTCATCCTTCGGATATGCCGATCGACTTTCAAATCAATGAACATGAACCGCCTGTCGCCCGTAAGATTCGTGATGTGAGTCAGGGGGGACTTTGTTTCAATGCCGACCGTCCGATGCAGCGGGGTGCCCACATCCGCATCCATATTCCGATCTCATTACCAATCGGAAATGAGCAGCGTCCTTTCGAAGCCGAAGGGGTGGTTGCATGGTGTCGGAAAGAAGGTGACAGTTATGCGGTCGGTGTGCAGTTCGACGATCAGTCGACCCAGTTCGGGGTTCGCATGGTTGAACAGGTCTGTCATATCGAACATTACCGCTATGACGTGCTGCAAGAGGAAGGGCGAGAGTTGAGCAGCGAGGAAGCGGCGCGGGAATGGGTAGAGCGTTACGCCGCTGAGTTTCCTCAATAATCGGTATCCGTGCGGTTTTTCAGGCTACCAGCAGGCGGTCGTAGCGACGGCTGAGCAGGTCATAAAACTGTTCGCGGAGAGCCAGGATTGAGGTTTTCAGGTCCGCGATTTCCTGTTCGGTAATATCTTGGCGCCCCACATAAACTTGCTTGCGAAACAGTGCGATTCTGGCGCCGTAAAGTCTCAGAGTTTTTTCCATGGTTTTTTCACCGAGCATCAGCAGCTTTGCTTCGGCGTCGGCCAATTTACGGAATTCCGTCACCAGTTCCATATTCACCTTATCCAATTCCATTTTGCGGGCGGAAGGCCAGTTTTTGCCGAAGCGGGTTGACTCAATAACCAGCGCTGAATAGCGGGCAAAACAATGATTGACGTTGCCGACTGCAGCGGAGATTTCCTCCAGAAGCGCGAGCCGACGGTTCACCGTTGTGGAATTGCCGGATGCGAGATGATGCCGGCGCTGATAAAACCAAAGGCTGGCAAGTGTGATGCCGCCGCCTAGTCCTACCTTCAAAACCGTGTCAAAGAAAGGCCAGAATTCTGTAAAGCTCATAAAAGCCCAACTCCTCTCCAGTCAAAAAAATGGCGTTTGTTAATTTCATGAGAGGTTCAGCAAAAAGTAAACCAGAAAATTAGCCGCCTGCGATTTTGACCTTAAAGCCTTTCTTTTCCAGAAACGGTTTGAGCTTTTCCCGCTGCTCGCCCTGAATCTCAATGATGCCGTCTCTCACCGTACCACCAGTGCCGCAGTATTGTTTGAGCTCTTTGGCTAGGTTCTTCAACTCTTCCTGGTTGAGGGGCAAGCCTGTGATTAAGGTGACGCCTTTGCCGCCCCGGCCTTTAGACTCCCGTTGTAGACGCACCACCGAATCCGCGTTGGGAATCGGGGAGGGTGGCGGTGAGGGAGTTTTGGGATGTTTGATGCGCCCGGTTTCTGTCGAATACACCAAACGCGAGGAGTCTTTCATGTGTGCGCCCCACTTGGAAATCACGAGAAATAGGCTGGGGAGTATAACCGAGGCTACCAGGTCGACGCTTGTCTAGTCCGTTCTAAGACTGTTGCGGGCGCTGCGAATTATTGCGGATGTTAAAACTGGCGCGCTGTGATCAAAACGCTCGTTCAGCGAGTAAACGATCAAAAGCTCTGATTGTTTTTAGCGTGCAGCGGCATTAAACGCCAACCCATTTGGTTTATGTGACGAGCATATGGCGCAATGATGAAGGCGTGAGTGAGTGCTCATTTCGTAAGTTGCGGAAATTAAAAGAATTTTTTTTCGTAAAATAAAGGTAAAAAAATTTGCGCTTGTGATGCCTTGACTATACTGAAGATATTTGCGGTGGCAGATGCATGCTTGAAGTCTTCTGTGCCACCGCTGGAATTCATGGTGTCGACGGCTTCGAAAATGCCGCTACCCTCAGATCCGCAGTGCGGTCGTCGCTATAACAACATCTGCAGCAGCAGGGTAACTCTTGTGTGACAAATCGAACTGATTCGATCCAGTCTGCCATCGCCGAAATTGGTTCTAGCGCGTATCAAAGCAATCGTGCGCTCAATGCGCTTTTGGACTCCATGCGTGAAATCGTTCTGTATTTTGATCAGTGGGGGGTCGTTTGCCATGCGAATGCACGAGCACATGAATGGTACGGAGACGGCCAGCTCATCGGTAAAACCTTCGTTGAGATTGCACCCTCATGGGACGACCCCGCAGAGCGTCAACGAGAGATCATGCAAGTCTTCCGAACCCGGCGAGCGCGTTTGGAGTCCCGGGAGCGGGCTCTAGAGGCCGACCGGGATTCCTGGTTTCATGTAGACAAGATCCCCACCACGAATGAGCATGGCCGCGTCGATGGCGTTATGGTGGTGATCAGCAATGTGACTCAGGCGGTGCGAAGGGAGCTGGCGGTAAAGGAGAGTGAAGCGCGTTATCGCGCTTATATTGCCAACAGCTCAGATGCCATATGGCGCTACGATATCTGTCCACCGATTGACACACACCTGCCGGCACCAGTGCAGATCGATCTGTTGCTGAAGCGCGCTGTGCTCGCGGAGTGTAATGAAAAGCTGGTCCGGCTGTACGGTGCGGCGAGTTCCT
This sequence comes from Pseudomonadota bacterium, assembly GCA_023416875.1. Taxonomy (GTDB): domain Bacteria; phylum Pseudomonadota; class Gammaproteobacteria; order Pseudomonadales; family Cellvibrionaceae; genus UBA5868. The sequence continues at coordinate 547 of JAEZGT010000351.1, read as the reverse complement.
CCGTTTTGATGGGACTGCCGATCTATCACAATGGCTCACCCAATATCCGCGCGGACATCACCGAATTCATTCAAAATCGCTATCGCCTGGAAGACCGCGAATACGAGCGTCACGATAATACTGGGCAAACCATCTCGTTGCAGAGTAGTGCTATTGGCATAATCGAAAACGGCTTTCTTACCCGTATATGGGGTACGACACGTGACATTACGGAGAAGTGTCGCTACCTCGCACGCATGGAATACCTCGCCAACCACGATGCACTGACCAGCTTGCCCAATCGCAGTGTTCTCTACCGCACCATGACCAAAGCCATCAAGGAGCGGGAGCGCGACCAAAAAATGGCGCTACTGCTGATCGATCTTGATCGCTTTAAAGAAATCAACGATACCCTGGGGCATCTGGCGGGAGACAAAGTGCTCAAGCAGCTGGGACAACGGCTGCAAGCGATGTTAAGCGAGACCAAGGGCTTAGTGACGCGCCTCGGTGGTGATGAATTTGCGATCTTTCTGCCTAACCTGCGCAACGCGCAGCACGCGGCGGTTTT
>JAEZGT010000307.1 GCA_023416875.1 Pseudomonadota bacterium | reverse complement strand
CCGTTCTTTTTTCTAAAGCCGCACATTTTGCCGGCACTCATGACGACGAAGTGCTTTTCCGAATTGGACCTTTTCATCCGAGCCAACATTCGTCGCAGTAATCCGCATTTTCGCAATAACTTGGGAGCATCCGATGTCGATATTTCACGAGACAGAATCCAATGTCATGGTATACGCACGCTCATTTCCGGTAACGTTCACGCGCGCATCCGGCGAGTTTCTTTTTGATCAGCAGGGTGAAAAATTTCTGGATTTTCTCGCTGGGGCGGGATCTCTCAACTACGGTCACAACAATCCGGTTTTGAAAACCGCGCTGCTGAATTACATCGAAAGCGACGGAATTACTCACGGATTGGATATGCACACGGAAGCCAAGGCGCGCTTTCTCGAGGCGTTTCGCCGCAATATTTTGCTCCCTCGCGATATGGATTATCGCCTGCAATTTACCGGTCCCACAGGAACTAACGCGGTGGAGGCTGCACTCAAACTCGCACGTAAAGTGAAGCAGCGCCAGAACATAGTGGCCTTCACCAACGGCTTTCACGGCGTATCACTCGGCGCCGTCGCTGCAACCGGAAATCGCCTACATCGCGGCGGAGCGGGTGTGGCGTTGGCAAATGTAACGCGCATGCCTTATTGCGGTTACTACGGCCAGGAAGTGGATACGCTCAAAATCTTTGAGCAGCAATTAAATGATCCTTCCAGTGGTTTAGATAAACCTGCAGCCGTCATAGTAGAAGTTATTCAAGGGGAGGGCGGTTTAAATATCGCAAAAGATGCCTGGTTGCGTGGTTTAGAAAAAATTTGTCGCAAATTCGATATTTTGCTGATTATTGACGATATACAAGCCGGTTGCGGCCGCACCGGTCAATTTTTCAGTTTTGAAAACAGCGGCATAAAACCCGATATGGTGACTTTGTCGAAATCCCTCAGCGGTTTTGGTTTGCCGATGGCGGTGGTACTGCTGGCGCCAGAACTGGATCAGTGGTCTCCAGGGGAGCATAACGTCACATTCCGCGGCAACAATCATGCATTTATCACGGCAACAGCGGCGCTGGAAAATTATTGGTCGAACGACGAATTTTCCCGCAGTGTAGAGCACAAAGCGAATTTGATTAGCAAAGCTCTGAAATCTATCGCCGATCGACATGGCAATACCCAATTGCGCCCTAAAGGCAGAGGTTTTATGCAGGGACTGGCCTGCGCATCAGGTGATATTGCCGCGCGAATCAGTCGTGAAGCTTTCTCCCGCAATTTAATCATCGAAACCTCCGGCAATCGCGGCCAAGTGGTGAAATGCTTGTGCCCGCTGACAATTGCCGAAGAGCACCTGCAAGATGGTCTTCATCGTTTGGCTGAAAGTGTTGACGCGGTTTTGAAATCCCCTGTTTCCGTTGCATCCTGAGGAGGTTACATATGATCGTCAGAAACTTGCATTCCGCCAATCAAACAGAGCGCCGTGTTGTCAGTGAGGGTTGGGAGAGCACCCGGCTGTTACTGAGCAATGACAATATGGGTTTTTCCTTCCATATCACCATTATCTACGCTGGCGCTGATTTACAGATGCATTATCAAAATCACTTGGAGTCGGTTTACTGCATCAGCGGCGAAGGTGAAGTAGAGAATTTGACCGATGGCAAAATCTATCCGGTTTCTCCTGGTGTTATTTACATTCTCGACCAGCACGATCGCCATCGCTTGCGCGCAAAAACTGAAATGAAAATGGCTTGTGTTTTTAATCCGCCGTTGCATGGTAAAGAAGTTCACGACGCCAGCGGTGCGTATCCTTTGGAAGCCGAAACTGTGAATGTTTGAACAAGCGGGGGAAATCATGGGGCACACAGTGGAAAAAATCGGCGGCACTTCCATGAGCCAATATGCGGCGGTGCGCGAGAATGTCATTCTCGGCCATAAGCATGAACTGCCAATTACCGGGCGGATCATGGTGGTGTCCGCCTACGGCGGAATTACCGATCTTTTGCTTGAGCATAAAAAAACTGGGCACCTGGGTGTTTACGGTTTATATGCAGCGAACGAGGATGGGCAGTCCTGGCGTGAGGCTATGGACGTCGTGCGTGGAGAAATGCTGACGATTAACGCTGGACTGTTCATTGACCCGGACAATCGTTCAGCGGCAGACGCTTTTATTAATGAACGCCTGGATACCACCCAGCGCTGCCTTGAGGATTTACAGCGTTTGTGCCAGCACGGGCATTTTTCTCTGCGGGATCATTTGCAGACCGTACGGGAAATGCTGGCGAGTGTAGGCGAGGCGCACAGCGCATGGAATATGGCTCGAAAATTAAATGAAGATGGCATCAAGGCGCGCCTGCTGGATCTCACCGGCTGGAATTTGCCAGAGCATTATTCCTTGGATGAGCAGATTTTGGCCGCAATAAAAGATATAGACTTGAGTCGGGAAATCGTCATTGCCACAGGATATGCCCATTGTAAAACCGGCCTGATGGCGACGTTTGATCGCGGCTATAGCGAAATGACGTTCAGCCGCCTTGCCGTGCTCACCGGTGCTCGCGAGGCGCTTATTCACAAGGAATACCATCTCAGCAGTGCCGATCCCCGTTTGGTTGGAGAAGACAAGGTCGTACCTATAGGTCGCACGAATTACGATGTCGCCGATCAATTGGCCAATCTCGGTATGGAGGCGATTCATCCTCGTGCGGCAAAAGGATTGCGGCAGAGCGCGATTCCTTTGCGGGTGAAAAATACTTTTGAGCCTGAGCACGACGGAACTCTGATTACCGGCGACTACGTCAGTGAAAAGCCCTGCGTGGAAATTATCGCGGGACGAAAAAATGTCGTCTCTCTGGAGTTTTTTGATCAGGATATGGTGGGTGATTTTTATCGTTACGAAACCGCTCTGTTAGAGACCTGCAAACGCTTCAAAACCAGCGTGATCACCAAAGACGTAAATGCCAATACCATCACTTATTACCTAGGCACCAATATTAAAAACAGCAAGCGGGTGCAGCAGGAACTCAGTCGCCAATTTCCGGATTCCGAAATCAAAACGCGCAAAGTAGCGATCGTCTCTGCCATTGGCAGCGATATGAAAGTACCCGGAATATTGGCCAAAACTGTTGCGGCGCTTGCCGACGCTGGTATCAGCATCCTCGCGGTACATCAATCCATGCGACAGGTGGACATGCAGTTCGTCGTGGACGAACACGATTACACCCTGGCGGTACAAAGCCTGCATAAGTGTTTGATTGAAGTGCATAACCATGGCATTGCCATATGCGCCGCTTGAAGGTATAGCGTTGTCTGCTGGTACTTGGGTGCGGATACCGTAGTGTACCGTTCCGCCTCGGTGCCGTGCCGGTTCCGCCCAGCGACGGAGGGTATTTGGCCTTGTCATTTGGCCATAAATTTTTGGCTAAAGTTTGCGGGGGATGGGTCGATAACCTTGAAGTCCGACCCATATCACCAACGGAGAGAGGCTTCCCCGTGAATCCACAAGCAGCCCTGAAGTCCTACGCAAAAGTACAGTATCGCGCCAATGTCGAAATCGCGTCACCGCATCGATTGATCGATATGCTGTATGAGGGAGCCATGGAGCGCATTGTTCAGGCCAAGGGAGCGATGGAGTTCGGCAATATTGAACTTAAAGGCGCCAAGATCAATAGCGCCCTCAGTATCGTCGGCGGCTTGCGTGAGGCGCTTAATACCGATGTTGGCGGTGAGCTGGCGATGAACCTGGACAACTTGTATGTCTACATTCAAAGCCTGCTTGCAGCAGCACACAGCAAGAATGACGCGAGCAAATTGGATGAGGCATTAAACCTGCTGGGCGACCTGCGCTCTGCCTGGAAACAAATCGGTTAATCACGTCCTCTTGATCTCGCGGCGGTACCGACCGCCGCTCATTGGCACCATCCCTGCATTATCCCCTGTGAACTTCCTTATAGCGGCAATATTTTGCCGCACAGAAAATCTCAGGAGATATCTATGGCCGTCGCGCAAACCAAAGCTGCTGCTTTTATTCAAGAGCACACCGAAGAAATTTCGTCTCACCAAATCATTTCACTGTTGATGGACGGTGCGCTTGAACGTATTAGCCAGTCCTTGCAGGCGCATCTAAAAAGCAATCAGGCGGATTTGGAAATTCTTACTCAGAAGCTCATCGCCATCATTAATGGCTTGCGCAATAGCCTCAACATGGGTGCCGGTGATATTGCGATGAATCTTGATGCGCTCTATGAATATATGGTGGAAAAAATCACCGGCGCCTCGCCCGATGAATTGCCGGCGGCACTGGTGGAAGTGCGCGGCTTGATCGGTGAAATAAAAGCCGGTTGGGATCAAATGAATTTTTCTGCAATTCCGGCCGTGGCAGAAGCTGCCGCCGAATAAAGATATCGGTATTGTTTATGTGAAAGCGGAAAATTTTTTCCGCTTTTTTGTTTTTAAATCTCAGTAAAAAATATTCAAGTTTTGACACTCGCCGCCGTTAACCAGGACAGAGAGTTTTTGATTGTCAGGAGTTGAGTATGAGCCTTGTCCCCGTTTCCCATCTTTCTCTGGTGCGCGCCCGGCGCGAAATGGAAAAAGCATTTTTGGCTTCTAATTGGGAAGCGGTAAAAGATTGCGATCAATTGCTCACGTTCCAATTAAATCGCGCATTCGACGATCCCGCTCGCGATCACAAAATGCTGGTAGGGGAGCTGGAAAAAGTGCTGGCGCTTTATTCGGAAATGGTACGTGAGCTACCGGACGCCACCATGCAAGCTTGGTTGGCTCGTTAATTCTCGCATCACACCTCCTAGATCAACGACGCCGACTTGTCCAGTGGCGTCAAATTGCCCCCGCTCAGTCCAACCTTTTCACCTATCGTCACCACCGATCGCCAAAAATTTGACCGTTGGCGAGGCGTTGACTATTACTTAGGTTGGCTGATCTGCGCTGCCGAAAAGGCCAAAAAACAGGCGCGCTTCGCAATAAAAAAATGAACGTGAAAATGTTGGCTGCGGCCCGCTTTCCGCTTCGATTCTATGAGGCAATTAAACAATGCTGGATGACATGCGCATTCTGCTGGTGGAAGACAATTCTTCAGTTCGACATGATCTTTTGGTGATTTTGAATTTTCTCAGTAAAAGCGCGTTGGCTCTGGATTTTACCGAGTGGCGGCTGTTTCCAGAGAATGTACGGCAACAAACCGCTGGAATAGCGGTGGTTATTTTGGGCCACGATCATAAAGGCGGAGATCTGGCTACCGAACTCAAGACTGTGCGGGACCGCTTCGGCACCACGCCAGTGGTTACCCTGGGGAACAGCTACCCCGAACCGAATTCCGACCGCGACAGCTCGCTGCGCCAGCGTGTCATTGCGCGCTTAAATCTGCCGCTGGAATATAACTCCCTAGTGGATGCGCTGCATCGCGCGCAACGATTTCGTGAAGCTCTTGCGTTGCTGGGCACATCCCACGAAAAGCGTCCGATCCACCTGTTCCGCAGTCTGGTCGGCACCAGCCGTTCGGTTCAGGCGGTGCGCGCCATGATGTCTCAGGTAGCGGATAAAGATGTAACTGTGTTAATCGCCGGTGAATCCGGCACCGGTAAAGAAGTGGTGGCGCGCAACCTCCACTATCATTCCCCGCGCCGCGACAAACCTTTTGTGCCGGTCAACTGCGGAGCGATTCCCGCCGAGCTGCTGGAAAGCGAATTATTCGGTCACGAAAAAGGCGCTTTTACCGGCGCCATTAACTCTCGCGCCGGCCGTTTTGAAATGGCGGAGGGCGGCACCCTGTTTCTCGACGAAATTGGCGATATGCCTCTGCATATGCAGGTGAAGATCTTGCGTGTGCTACAGGAAAAATCCTACGAGCGCGTTGGCGGCAATAAAACCTTCCCGACCGACGTGCGGATTATCGCAGCCACCCATCGCAATCTTGAAGCCATGATCGAAAAAGGCGAATTTCGCGAAGATCTCTACTATCGCTTGAACGTGTTCCCGATTGAAATGCCGTCGCTGAAAGAGCGGGCGGAAGATATTCCGCTGCTGATTAACGAGTTGGTATCTCGCATGGAATCGGAAAAGCGCGGTTCGATCCGTTTCAACTCCGCCGCCATCCTCTCGCTGTGTCGGCACAGCTGGCCAGGCAACGTGCGCGAACTGGCAAACCTAGTTGAACGCATGGCCATCATGCATCCCTACGGCGTGATTGGCGTGCAGGATCTACCGGCAAAATATTGCCATGTCACTGTGGAAGATGACTTTTCCTCAGAGGAGGC
>JAEZGT010000265.1 GCA_023416875.1 Pseudomonadota bacterium | reverse complement strand
AGAAAAAATGCCGTCAGCACTTCGTAACCCAGCAATGGCCCCGCAATATTGCCGACGGTTTCCATATAGCCGGGCCAATTGGTGCCGAATTGAAATGACATGGTGATGCCACTGACGACGCCGAGAGCGAAGCTCAGCGCAAAAATTTTTACCCAGAAGCGGTAACATCGCATCCAGACTTCATCATTGGTGCGGTTGTATTGCACGCGGAAATAAAACAAGAACCAGCACAGAGCGATGGTAATGGTGGGAAATAAAATGTGGAAACTGATATTCGCGGCGAATTGGATGCGCGACAGCAGAAAGGTGTCCAACATTGATCAGACCTCATTGAAAAGTGCAATCCTGTTGCAAAAAATCAGCCGAACGGCGGTATCGCTTCGAATGATATTCAGTTCTTGCCCAATAATTTGTCTTTAATATCCAGCACTTTGCCCAAGTTATTGCCTAATTTGAGCAAGCGCTGCAAACGTGCCGAATCTAAACGCTGAATTTCCATGGTCCACTTCGTCAGCATTTCGATAAGGTCATGCATTTCCCGCATGCGCTGCTGCGCGTATTTTTCCTCCGCGCCCACGGGTTTGGTCATCAATAAATCCCGCAGGGTGGACAAGGTGGGATCGATCTCGCGCTTGCGCCGCTGTTCCATCAAGGTTTTAGCGATATCCCAGATTTCCGCGGGTGCGGAATAATATTCTTTGCGATCGCCCGGAATATGCTGAAGCTTCACGAGCTCCCAGGACAGTAATTCTTTCAATCCCATGCTCACATTCGACCGGGAAAATCCGAGGCTCTCCGCAATCTGATCCGCCGTCAGCGGCTCCGGGCTCAGCACCAGCAAGGCGTACATTTGCCCCACTGTGCGGTTGATACCCCAGCGGCTTCCCATCTCGCCGAAATGCATTACGCAGGCTTGGATCATCGGACTCATACTTTGTTTCCTGTAATTTCAGAAATTACTGAAATTACAGAAAACACTAATGGATCGTCAAGGCGAGAACTGCTTCGCACCAAGATGCAAACACCGAATGAAAACCGTTCTCGTTTTTGTTATCTTTGCGGCCATTTCAACTACGGGACAGAACGCACCATGACGCGGCCAGTAACGCACTTCTCTTACCAACACAAAACCTCCGCTTTTCCTCTCAAGCCGCTCCCCCTGGTCATGGCACTTGCCCTGCTGGGTAGTGCCCAAGCCGCGCAGGCTGCGGATTCCACAGAACCCAAAATCATGCAGAAGGTGGTAGTGGTTGGCACCGACGAGGGTGATGCGGAGCGTCAGCCTGGCGCTGTGTCTTTTGTTACTGAAGAGGACTTGGCTCTGCGGCAACCGCGCTCGACTGAAGAAGCCCTCCGCTCGGTTCCTGGTGTCATGGTCAAGCCCGAGGAAGAGAGTGCCATTGTCGCCAACATAGGTGTGCGCGGTCTGAGTTCCGCCGACTATAAAACCCTGATTCTGGAAGATGGTGTACCCATCGCCCCAGGCCTCTTCGTCGGCAACGGCCGCTACTACAATCCGCGTGTGCAACGCATGGCCAGCATCGAAGTGTTGAAGGGTGCGGCGTCTCTGCGCTACGGCCCCAGCACCATCGGCGGTGTCATCAACTACATCACCAAGGATCCGGAAGACGGCGCGGCACTCAGTTTGCGCACGGGTTCTTTCAATACCCACGAAGCCTCACTCGAAGTCGGCGGCAGTACGCCTTCGCAGGAAGCCAAATTCGGCGCGGTGGTTACCCATGTGCAAAGCGACGGATTTATGGACAAAGGCTATGAAATGACAGACGTCATGATCAAAGCCGGCATGGCGGTGGGCGAAAATCAATGGGTCAGCGTGAAATACACCGATTATAAAAACGACGCCAACATCTCTTACCGCGGACTGTTTTTGCAGGCTTATCGCGACGGTGCAACCTACAATCCCGCGCCGGACGACTACTTCCTTACCGGCCGCCGTTCGGTCGATGTGAACCACGAGTGGCAAATTAGCGAAACCGCGAAACTCAAAACGCTGATTTTCGGCAGCGAGACCTATCGGGATTACTGGCGTTATGCCACCGACAATAATGCCTCAGTCGCAGCCGGACGCTGGGTCTACACCGACAACCTCAATGGCAACAACCGCAGTTTCGACCGCATAGGCGTGGACAGTCGCTTGAATCTGCAACATCAACTGTTCGGTATTGCCAACGAAAGCGAAGTCGGCGTGCGGATCATGAACGAATCCATGGACGACGTGACCATAGCCGCCACCCGCGCCACACCGCGCAGCGGCACCGTCAACAAAGATGTGGTGGACACTGCAGACAGTGTCGCCGTGCATGCGCAAAACCGGTTTTTGCTCACGGACAGTTTCGCCTTTATCGCTGGCGTGCGAGTGGAACATTATGAGCAGGGTCGCAACGATAAACGCGCGGCTGGCAACAATCAGGCTGACACTTCCAACACTGAAGTTTTGCCCGGATTGGGACTCACCTATCAGATCAATTCCGGTCTGCAATTATTTTCGAGCATCTATAAGGCCTTTTCTCCGGCACTGAACGGCGACGCGCTCAACGGTCTGCAGGACCAGCGCCTGGATGCCGAGCGCTCTATCAATGCGGAGTTCGGCCTGCGTGGCAGTCAGAATCAGTTTGCTTACGAACTGGCGCTGTTCAACATGAATTTCGATAACCAGATTATTCCCGCCAACTCCAACAGCCAGTTTCAAGTCACCAACGGCGGTAAAACTCTGCACCGGGGACTCGAAGCGGCGTTCGGTTGGGAAATTGGTGCCGGCTTCAGCTTACACACCAACGCCACTTACATTCCCGACGCAGAATTTGACGGCGATCGCCTCGATGCCTCTGGCAACGTCACCACACCGGGCGGCAATCGCATCAGCTATGTGCCGGAACTAGTGGCGAACCTGGGCGTGGAATATCAGGTGGGCGGACTGCGCACCGGGCTCAATATTCACCACACCAGTGAGCAGTACACCGATGTGCTCAACACCATACCTATCACCGAATCCACTTCTGGATTTTTCACTGGTGAAATCGACAGTTACACCCTGTTGGATCTGAATGCTGTTTATGACATCAATGATGTGGTAACCCTGTACGGCAGCGTCAAAAATCTTACCGACGAGCGCTATATCGCCAGCCTGCGCCAGGGCATTTATGTAGGCCCCGAACGTAGTTTCGAGGCGGGTGTGAAAGTGAAGTTCTGACTTAGGTGAGATCATTTGGAAAGCCTGTGACTGCAATGTCACAGGCTTCTTTATTTACTCGGCTAAATACGCCGCCAAAGTTTGTTTTACAAAAGCGCGAATGTCGTTCGCGCTTTTGTCTTCCACCGCTTCAGCATATTCAAACAGCGGCATAAACAATTCCTGGTCGGCGACTTTATCGCGCAGAGAAAAAGATTTTTTCTGCCGGGCGATGGTTTGCCACTCCTCTCTTACGATCCGCCAGAATTCTCCGGTTTTTTGCCAATAGGCATCGCCGGCGGAAAAATCGAAATCGACGATGCGCTGATAACGGTTAACGCCGAGTTCTTTGGCGAGATACGGCGTGGCACCGGCGGGCTGATTTTTTTCGGTCAAAGCGAGTTTGTAATTTTCCTCTTCCTGCACCCAACCGTCCGGCAGGATGGTGTGGCGGTTGTAGCCTTCGAGAACATGATAATCACTGCGCACCGTGTGTTCACGGCGCGGCAACGGCCGCCAAGTGAGCTGGCTCTGCCATGTGGAAAAATTCGGTTTGTGCTCCCAGCGACCGTAGGATTCATAGCGGGGTGAATCGTCCACCTGATACACCGCCTGCGCCCAGGTGCCCTTCACTGCATTGCGCGGCGGGGTTTCGTGCTGCCAGCGGTTGTTGCCGGCGTAGGTGAGCAGATCGCGTTTTTGGTACTGCCAGTC
>JAEZGT010000179.1 GCA_023416875.1 Pseudomonadota bacterium | reverse complement strand
CGGCAAGGAGGCACCGGCGCCGCAGGAATCCGGCATGGGCGTGGCTAGCCAGTGGTACAACGCTGCGGGCAAACCCGTCATCCCGCAAAAAGTGAAAACCGGCGAACTGTTCCTAGTGCATGTCAGCGTAACCTCAAAAGAACGTGTGCCCGACGCCTTATTGGTACAACTGCTGCCCGCCGGTTTTGAGCTGGAAAATCAGAATCTGGAACACGCCATCAAGCTGGATAACTTCCGCATCGACGGCAAGCTATTGCATGAGCTGCGGGACGCGACCCAGGTGAAATATCAGGAATACCGCGACGACCGCTTTGTCGCCGCCCTCGATCCGATGCCCTGGAACTCCGGTCACCTGTTCTACCTAGTGCGCGCGGTGACGCCCGGCGTTTATCAGGTGCCGCCAACCATCGTTGAAGATATGTACCGGCCAGAGATCCGCGCCGTCGGCCACAGCTTGCAGCCCATTGAGGTGACTAACCCCTGATGGTGACGCCCCTTCGGCAATGGCTGCGGCGCCATCCCGCGTTGGCTTATCCAGCGCTAGGAGTGATCGCCGCAGTGCTGTTGTTTGCCCTGCTGGACCGGATTTTTCCTCTTCACTTGCCCGAGCAGGACCAGCTCTACGCGCGAGTAGTGGTGGATAAGATCGGGCGCCCCTTGCGGGCGTTTCCGGATGCCTCCGGCGTCTGGCGTTATGAAATCAGTCTGGATGACGTATCGCCGCTCTATCTCGAAGCGCTGTTGGCTTATGAGGATCGACGCTTCTGGCATCACCCGGGAATCGACCCGGTGGCGCTGGTGCGCGCGGCGGCGAGCAACTGGCGTCACAGTCGCACCATCTCCGGCGGCTCCACCATCACCATGCAGGTGGCGCGGCTGCTCCACCCGCACAGCCGCTCGATTCCGGGAAAGCTGCACCAGATGTTCCGCGCCTTGCAGCTGGAGTGGCATTTGGACAAGCGGGAAATTCTGACCCTCTACTGCAATATCGCGCCCTTCGGCGGCACTATCGAAGGTGTGCAGGCAGCGAGCTTCACCTATCTCAATAAACCTGCCCGCGACCTGACCCACGCCGAAGCCGCCCTCCTCGCCGTGCTGCCGCAATCGCCCACCCGGTATCGCCCGGACTTGGCGCCAGCGCTGGCGCAACAGGCCCGCGACAAAGTGCTCGACCGTATGGTGACTTTTGGTCACTGGACCCAAGAACAAGTGGAAGCCGCCAAGCTCGAACCGGTGCAGCCGCTCAACAAACGCCTGGATAATCAGGCCGCTTTATTGGCAGAGCGCCTGACCAATACCCGCTCCGAGCGGGTGGTGCACAGCACCATCGATGCCGATCTGCAAGCTTCCCTGGAAGACTATCTGCGCCAGTTCATTGCCACTCAACCCGAACGCACTTCCGCTGCGGTGCTGGTGGTGGACAACGCAACATCCGAAGTACGCGCCTATCTGGGTGCCGCAGACTTCGGCAATCTCGAACGCTTCGGCCATGTGGATATGGTGCGCGCCCTGCGCTCTCCCGGCTCCACCCTCAAACCGTTTTTATATGGTTTGGCCTTGGACGCAGGGCTGATTCACTCGCAATCCCTGCTGATTGACGCGCCGCTGCAATGGCAGGAATACCAACCGGCCAACTTCAGCGGCGCATTTGTCGGCCCGGTAAGCGCGGCGGAAGCCTTGCAACGTTCGCTCAATGTGCCAGCGGTGGATCTGCTGGATCGCTATGGCCCGGATCAATTTGTCGCACGGCTCGCCAACGCCGGACTCGATCTAACAGTGCCCGGTGGCAAAGCCAATCTGGCCGTAATCCTCGGCGGTGCCGGCACCAATCTGGAAAAACTGGTGGTCGCCTACAGCGCCCTCGCCAACGGCGGCAAAGCGCGCGCCCTGCGTTTCTATGCGGATGCGCCGCAGGCGCCAGAAGCATTTCTGGTCTCACCGGAAGCGGCGTGGATTGTCTACGACATGTTGAGCGACGTCGCCGGACCCGATGGCCTGCGACGGGTTTCCGCCATGGTGCAGCGCCCGACTCTCGCCTGGAAAACCGGCACCAGCTACGGCATGAGAGACGCCTGGGCCATCGGCATCGACCGACGCCACACCATCGGCGTCTGGGTGGGCCGTCCGGACAACTCGGCGATGGCTGGAAATACCGGCCGGGACAGTGCCGGGCCTTTGCTACATACCATCGCGGATCATCTCGGTATAGCGGCAGGGCCGCCAAAACCACCTGGGGTGGAGCCAACTACGATTTGCTGGCCGTTGGGAACCGACGCGGCGTCCCAGCCTCCAGAATTCTGCCATCGGCAAGCGCAGGCCTGGACCATCAAAGGTACGGTGCCGCCCACCTGGGCGGACCGGCAGATGCCGCTGCTGCCCAACCCCCTGCCCTATTGGCAGGATCCCAACACCAGCAAACGGGTCCACAGCGGCTGCCTCACTCCCGGTGCCATGCAAAAATACGCGGCGCTTTGGCCGAGCGCACTGGAGCCCTGGCTGCCCCGCGACTGGCGTCGCCAAGGACAACTTCCCACCTTGGCCGAGGGTTGCGATGCCATCGGCGCTGTGCCGGTAAAAATCGAACAGATCGCGCCCAATACCATCTATCGCCGAGCGGGCAGCGGCGATTCGCCACCGCGTGTCCCTCTGCTCGCCTCCGGTGGCGAGGGTCGCTACCACTGGTATGTAGACGGTCGCTATTTACACAGCTCACCACCGGCGCAAACTCTGGAACTCGTTAACCCCGGGACGCATCAGATTCTGGTGGTAGATGACGCAGGCAATCTCGACAAAATCGACGTTACCTTGGAGGCTTTATGACGCAGATACGAGTGGTGGAAGGTGATATCACGGCCCTGGCGTTGGACGCAGTGGTCAACGCAGCCAATTCCTCGCTGCTGGGCGGCGGAGGTATGGACGGCGCTATTCACCGCGCTGCCGGACCTGAGTTGCTGGCGGAATGTCGAACCCTAAATGGTTGCGCCACCGGCGATGCCAAAATAACTCGTGCCTATCGCCTGCCAGCGCGTCATGTGATTCACACGGTTGGTCCTATCTGGCACGGTGGCAACGCCAATGAAGCCAATCTCCTCGCCCAGTGCTATCGCAACAGCCTCCGCCTCGCCCAGCAACATCAATTGCGCAGTATCGCTTTCCCTGCGATCAGTTGCGGCGTCTACGGATATCCTTTGGAACAGGCAGCCACCATCGCAGTGGATACGGTGTGTGAGGAATTAAAAAAAATGGAGGATGTATTTGAGGAAGTGATTTTCTGCTGCTTCAGCTCTGACATCGCCCAGCATTACCGCACAGCCCTGGCGCGCCACGCCCTATAAACAAAAAATCCCGCCTAGGCGGGATTTTTTTGAAGCAACAAACCGACAACAATTAAGCGCCAGCTTTTTTCTCTTCTTTGACGTGCAGACGGATATGCAAATCGCGCAGCTGAGTAAATTCCACAGTTCCCGGTGCGTCAGTCATTACACACGCAGCGGTTTGCGTTTTGGGGAATGCAATCACGTCGCGAATGGAACTGGAGCCGGTCATCAACATAATCAGACGATCCAGGCCAAACGCCAAACCACCGTGCGGCGGCGCGCCGAATTTCAATGCATCCAACAGGAAGCCGAATTTTTCACGCTGCTGCTCAGGCGTAATGCCGAGGATTTTAAAGACGGTCTGCTGCATGGACTGATTGTGGATACGCACAGAACCACCGCCCAATTCGGTGCCGTTCAATACCATGTCGTAAGCGCGGGAAAGTGCGGCAGCCGGATTGGCTTCCAATTCTTCCGGAGTGCAGGAAGGAGAAGTAAACGGGTGGTGCAACGCCGCCAAGCTGCCGTCCTCGGCTTCTTCGAACATGGGGAAATCCACGACCCACAAAGGCGCCCACTGACGGGTGTACAAATTCAGATCCGCACCCAGTTTGCAGCGCAACGCGCCCAAGGCTTCGGATACGATTTTCGCGTTATCGGCGCCGAAGAAAATCAAATCGCCGTTTTGCGCATCCAGGCGATCCAACAATTGTTGACGCACTTCGGTGGGCAGGAATTTTACGATCGGCGACTGCAGACCTTCTTCCAGATCAGCGCGGTCGTTGACCTTGATATAGGCAAGACCTTTTGCGCCGTAAATACTGACAAATTTGGTGTAGTCGTCGATTTGTTTGCGGCTCAATAATTCGCCGCCGTTGGGCACTTTCAGCGCGGTCACGCGACCTTTCGGATCCTTCGCCGGAGCGGAGAAAACTTTGAACTCCACTTGCTGCATCAAATCCTTCACCTCCACTAACTGTAGAGGAATGCGCAGATCGGGCTTGTCCGAACCGTATTTTTCCATGGCTTCACTAAAGGGCATGGTGGGAAATTCGCCGAGATCCACGTCCATCATGGTTTTAAACAATTGGCGCACCATGGACTCGGTTACCGCCATGATTTCCTTTTCACTCATAAACGAGGTTTCGATATCGATCTGAGTGAATTCGGGCTGGCGATCCGCGCGCAAATCTTCGTCTCGGAAACACTTGGCAATTTGATAGTAGCGATCGAAACCCGCCACCATAAGCAATTGTTTAAACAACTGCGGCGATTGGGGCAGCGCGAAAAAATGACCTTCGTGGGTACGCGACGGCACGAGATAATCGCGCGCACCTTCCGGAGTGGCGCGGGTGAGAATCGGTGTTTCCACATCGATAAAACCATTGTCCGCCATGAAATTGCGGATAAAGGTCGTCACCTGCGAACGGAAGCGCAGATTGTGCTGCATATCGTGGCGGCGCAAATCCAGATAGCGATACTTCAGGCGCACCTCTTCCCCAACGTTGGCGTGAGCGTCAAGCGGGAAAGGTGGGGTTTCGGCCGTGTTGAGAATGGTCAGACCCAGACCGTTAATTTCGATCTGGCCGGGCG
>JAEZGT010000154.1 GCA_023416875.1 Pseudomonadota bacterium | reverse complement strand
ATATAAAAAATTCCGAACGGGGCATTTTATCAGATCGCAGCAGGCTATTGCGTTGCTTGAGGCAGCGTACATACTCACCCCAAACTTTCCTAAAACCTGGTTTCACGTGAAACACTAGCCAATCGATGAATGCCCTCCTCTCCCCCGGCCCGCCTTCCAACAAATCAAAGGAATGGCTATCAATGACCTGGCAGGGAAGCAGCGCCGCAAGTTCAACCGCACTGGTAACAGGCGCACCGTCTAGCTTAAACAAGCTGGTCCCATCGCTATGCCGTACAACACCGAGTCTGTGGTTCAAATGGGAAAGAGTAAACTCCGCAAATGCCTGAAAAGCTGGCTTGTGATAAGCAATCAGATTCCTGAACTTGCGCGTACGGAAAGAGCGGCCGGTAGCCAAGGTATAGAGGACTTCCAGTATCGAGGTCTTACCAGATCCGTTGTCACCCACAATAAAATTGATCCGCGTCGCCAGACGCAGATCAATGGAATGAAGGTTGCGAAAATCCTCGACGATCAGCCGATTGATCGGCACAAAAGGTCCGAGATCAGAGACGCATCGGCATAACGACGTAGAGAGAATCGCCGTTATCGGGTTCTTCAATGAGAGCACTGCTATTAGAGTCAGCAAGAGTAATGCGCAGCAACTCCGAACTGATAACGTTGGCCACATCCTGGAGATAGCTAACGTTGAAGCCAACTTCAATAGGCGAACCCTGATAATCCACAGCCACCTGCTCTTCTGCTTCTTCCTGCTCTGGGTTGTTAGCGGTGATCGTGACCAGCCCTTCCGTCAATACGAAACGTACGCCTCGGTATTTCTCGTTGGACAGAATGGAGGTACGGGCAAAAGCCTGACGCAAATCTTCGCGATTACCGATCACGACCTTGTCGCCGTTGCGAGGCAGCACGCGCTCATAGTCAGGGAATTTGCCGTCCACCAACTTGGACGTAAAGATAAAAGATTCAGTAACAGCGCGGATATGGTTGTTGCCAACTATGACTTCAACCGATTTCTCCGGTTCGGAAAGCAACCGTGCCAATTCGATTACCCCTTTGCGGGGCAAAATGGCCTGCTTAACTTCCCCGGAAAGGGCGATATTGATAGGGCGCGTACACATAGCTAGGCGGTGACCGTCAGTCGCCACCACTCTTAAAACATCCTCATGCAATTCCCACAACATGCCGTTGAGATAATAACGCACGTCCTGCTGCGCCATAGCGAAACTGGTACGCTCGATCAATCGCTTGATTTCGCCCTGCTCACAACGAAAGCTCAAATCGTTATCCCCGAGCTCAATAGCGGGAAACTCGCTGGCGGGTAACGTCGATAATGTGAATCGGCTGCGACCGCTTTTAACCGTCACCTTCTGGTCCGCATAAATAAATTCGATGATCGAACCATCGGGCAGACTGCGGCAAATATCGAGAAACTTTTTTGCGGGAACAGTGATCTCACCATCCACACCGGGAGATGCCAAGCTGACGCGGCCAATGATCTCCACCTCAAGATCAGTACCGGTCAAAGACAATTGCGTTCCTTCCAACACCACTAGAACGTTGGCCAATGCCGGTAGGGTTTGACGTTTCTCCACAACTCCCGCCACCAATTGCAGGGGTCGTAACAAGGCATCGCGTGCTACTGAAAATTTCATCGTGCAGTCTCTGTGTTGATTCAATAAGTACGACGTTCGGGTCAGGTGGTCAGGGTGCGCAGAAGATTTTTAACGTCTTCTCGGATATCCGCGTCCGAGTCCAGAAGTTCTTTGATTTTGCGACAAGCATGCAAAACCGTAGTGTGGTCACGCCCCCCGAAGACATCGCCAATTTCCGGAAGACTGTGATTGGTCAATTCTTTTGCTAAGTGCATGGCAACTTGTCGAGGTCGAGCTACGGAGCGACTGCGGCGTTTGGAATGCAGGTCCGCCACCTTAATTTTGTAATACTCGGCCACCACTCGCTGAATGTTGTCCACGCTAACTAAGCGATCCTGCAGCGCCAATAAATCCTTTAAGGCTTCACGCACGAGATCGATGGAAATAGGTCGGCCAGTGAAATGGGCATTGGCGATAACGCGCTTCAACGCACCTTCCAGTTCCCGCACATTCGAGCGAATTCTTTGTGCAATAAAAAAGGCTGCATCGTTAGGCAGATCCATGGCCGCCTGCTGAGCTTTTTTCATCAAGATGGCGACGCGAGTTTCCAGTTCCGGCGGTTCAATTGCCACCGTCAGACCCCAACCAAAACGGGATTTCAGGCGCTCTTCCAAACCATTAATTTCTTTCGGATAGCGATCACAGGTCAGGATGATTTGCTGACCGCCTTCTAACAGGGCATTAAAGGTATGAAAGAACTCCTCCTGTGAGCGCTCTTTGCCGGCAAAAAACTGGATGTCGTCGATCAGCAAGGCATCCACCGAACGGTAGTAGCGTTTGAAATCGTTGATGGCATTTAACTGCAGCGCTTTTACCATATCGGCGACAAAGCGCTCGGAATGCAGGTATACCACTTTTGCATTCGGGCGCCGATTGATCAGGGCATTGCCAACCGCGTGCATAAGGTGGGTTTTTCCCAACCCCACGCCGCCATAGATAAAAAGAGGGTTGTAAGAGCCCCCAGGATTTTCCGCTACCTGCGTAGCAGCGGCCAAACCCAGCTGGTTGGACTTACCTTCAACGAAATTCGCAAACGTAAAACTGGTATTCAAATAGTTACGGTGGGTAAGACCACCTTCGATGTCTTCTTTGGCGATTCGCCGATTTACCGCTACATCTGTATCGGCTGCACTTGCTTCCGCATAATGGCCGGGACGCGACAACATCACGTTCTGTTCTTCCGCCGGAATTTCTCCCACCATATCTCGATAGGCACCCGATGCTCCGTCTCCACCACCCAGCGAAACTGATGTGAATGAGCGCTCTTGTGACCATTGCCTATCGCTATTAACTGAGTCAGCGTAATTGCGAACAGATGCAGTTTGTACAGGCGACGCAGAAACCATTGGGGAGGAAGTACCATTGCGCAAAAATGTCGCTTCCTGCCGCGCCATCACACCCAACTCAACGGGGCCGTGGCCAGCTTCGGCAACAATTTCGCGAATACGCTGCAAGAATTTATCGTTGACCCAATCCAGGACAAAACGGTTGGGCGCAAACAAACGCAGGCCCGCTCCATCCTGATCTGCCTTCAGGGGCCTAATCCAAGTATTGAATTGTTGAGCTGGCAACTCACCCTGCAATCTCAGCAGGCAGCGTTCCCATAAAGAATCAGGCAAAGGGTGGACTCCCCGTTATCTTTCTCGTTATCGATAGTGTGAACATCAAGCGCCAATCCAGCTTTTGCACTGGACGGGATCAAAGGCCTTTCGCCTAAAGCCCGTGCGGCAAGGCACGCCACAGAGCCAGAAATGGAGGGCCATTCTAACGACTTTGCTTAGAGTTATCCACAGAAGAAAAGAAATAAAAACGTCTTTTAAAAAAGACCAAATTCTTTGTGAATAAAATCCCTCCTCTAAAAAAATATGCCTGAATTTCTGCGGATTTTTATGAATCCATTTGTTGATTTAACAGCATTAACCTGTGGATAAATCTGTGAACATCTTGAGCAAAAACTGTTCAGATCCGGTTAGAGAAGGCGTAAATGCTTAGTTGAGGAAAACTCAATGCAGGATGTAATCGCTGAGGATTCAACCATTGCGCCGCACCTGCTTTTTCTATATCATCCCGCGTCCTTAATTCGACCTGGGTTGCCAGGGCAGACAAGAACACAATCCGCAAAACTCCTCAGGTAGAGATGTCATGAAAAGAACATTCCAACCCAGTAATCTGAAGCGTAAACGTACCCATGGCTTCCGTGCTCGTATGGCTACCAAAAATGGCCGTAAAGTTCTGGCCCGTCGCCGCGCCAAAGGCCGTAAAGAACTGGTCGCTTAAGACGCTTGCCGAGGTGTTCGGCTTTGACTGTTTCTCTCCAGAGTCCGTTGGACTCCGAACAAAACGAAGCTGACACCTCATCCTCCCAGCGGTTTCAATTTCGCAAACATCAGCGCCTCCTTAATCAGGCGTTGTTTGCTGCTGTCTTTGCGGATGCTCCTATCAGAGCGTCTCACCCAAATTTCCTGATCCTCGCCCGCCCCAATGAACTTGGCTATGCCCGCATCGGCCTTGTGGTACCGAAAAAACATGTGCGCAAAGCAAATCACCGCAACAATATCAAGCGTGTGGCGCGGGAGACCTTTCGCAAGGAGCAACACAAACTTCCTGCGATAGATGCTATAGTTCTGGCCCGGCGCGGAGCCGAGATTGTCCCAAGACAGCAACTGACTTCTATTTTTACCGGTTTATGGAAACGCGTCACCAAACGTGCCAATGCGCCAGCTCCATAAATCGCCTGAGTTCGCGTTTGCTGATAGCACCTATTCGGTGTTACCAGTATTTGCTGAGTCCCTGGCTGGGCCACCACTGTCGCTTCCAACCCACCTGCTCCCACTACGCCATAGAAGCCCTCGAAAATCACGGCCCATTAAAAGGCCTGGTTTTGGCGCTCCGGCGTTTGGGCAAATGTCATCCCTGGCACAACGGAGGCTACGACCCGGTGCCCGGGACTGGTGACCTCCCCACCAAATCCGATCAATCAACTTACTGAAAAGATGGTTAATAAATGAAGATGGATTGGCTACGCACATCCTTAATTGGCGGTATCGCCCTTGTCTGCTTCCTGCTGATGATCCGCTGGGGTGAATTTCAGGAGCGCAATCAACCTGCGCTGAGCCAAACGACGGTGCAAAACACGGTTGAAACCGCCAGCAACGTTTCGGATGTTCCGGAAATCAGTGCTAGTACCTCATCCGCCAACACAGACAATTACATCCCCGGTGCCGTTGAGCAAACGGAAACAGCGAGTGCCCAGTGGATCCGTGTCACAACGGACGCTCTCGATGTGCTTATCGATCCACGTGGAGGCGATATCGTAAAAGTCGCTCTGCCCACTTTTTACGAAAAACTGAATCAACCGGATTTGCCATTTATTCTGCTCAATCAAACCGATGCCCACACCTATGTTGCACGCAGCGGACTGGTGGGACCAAACGGTACCGACACTGCGGATTCACGTCCGCTGTTTAACAGCACGCAGCGCAATTACACACTGACCGATGGCCAACAACAGCTGCAGGTGGATCTCACCTATCAGCAAAATGCGGATGTCAGCATCACCAAGCGTTTTACTTTCAATGCCGGCAGTCATTTGATTAATGTGAGTTACTTGATCAATAACAACAGCGACAAACCCTGGCAGGCAACCCTGTATGGCCAGATCAAACGCGATAGTTACGATCCGAATCCGTCCGGCGGTTTAGGTATGAAACCATTTGTCGGCGCCGCCACCAGCACCAACGACAAGAATTATCAGAAGCTGTCATTCAGCGATATCGCCGACGAGCCGTTGACTCATAAAAAAGAAGGCGGTTGGGTGGCGATGGTGCAGCATTACTTTATGAGTGCTTGGGTAGCACCGCAGGATTCCGTTAACGAGTTCCGTTTATTCAAATCAAAAAATGCGGATATGTACTACCTGCAATTTACTGGTCAGCTCACCCGCATCGCTCCTGGAGCTCAAGGTGAACTTAGCGCGGCATTTTATGCCGGTCCAAAAGACATCAAAACCTTGGAGACCATTTCTCCATACCTGGATCTGACCGTGGATTACAGTTTCCTCTGGTGGATCGCCAAACCATTGTTTTATGCATTGGACGGTATTCATAGCTTCGTCGGCAACTGGGGTGTGGCGATTATCCTGTTAACAGTTTTAATCAAGATCCTGTTTTTCTATCCCTCGGCGGCCAGCTATAAATCCATGGCGAAGATGCGCAAAGTGCAGCCCAAAATGCTGGAGCTAAAAGAGCGCTATGGCGACGACCGCCAGAAATTTTCTGCCGAGATGATGAAGCTCTACCGCACCGAAAAAGTGAACCCATTCGGCGGCTGTCTGCCGATCCTGATTCAGATGCCGGTATTCCTCGCCCTTTATTGGGTGTTGATGGAAAGTGTTGAGTTGCGCCAAGCGCCCTTCTTCCTGTGGATCGAGGATCTTTCCGTTAAAGACCCCTACTACATTCTGCCGCTGATTATGGGTGTCACCATGTGGATTCAGCAAAAGCTCAATCCCACTCCACCGGATCCGACCCAGGCGAAAATCATGCAAATGATGCCGATCATGTTCACCTTGCTGTTCCTGTTCTTTCCAGCAGGCCTGGTGCTCTACTGGGTAGTGAACAACACTCTGTCGATCACCCAGCAGTACATCATCACCAAACGCATTGAAAAGGCCGGTTGATCACCGGCCCCTCGCCAAACCTATGAGCAAACCGACTATCGCCGCTATCGCCACTGCGCCTGGACGCGGTGGTGTCGGCATAGTCCGTATCTCAGGCGGTAAAGCCGCCAGCATCGCCACCAGCATTCTCGGCCTCCTTCCTCCACCGCGCCACGCGCATTACGGGCCATTTCGCGACAGCCACGGTGAAGTGCTCGACCATGGCATAGCGCTGTTTTTCCCCAATCCGAATTCCTTTACCGGCGAAGACGTGCTCGAGCTGCAAGGTCACGGCGGTCCGGTGGTACTCGATATGATTTTGCAGGCCGTGCTCGCCTGCGGCGCGCAACAGGCCAAACCGGGTGAATTCAGTGAACGCGCTTTTCTCAATGACAAAATCGATCTGACGCAAGCCGAGGCAATTGCCGATTTGATTGAGGCCTCCTCCACCGCCGCAGCCCGCCAGGCGATGAATTCATTGCAGGGCGCGTTTTCCCGAGAAATTAATCAATTGGTGGAAGCGCTTATCCATCTGCGCATGTACGTGGAAGCCTCCATCGATTTCCCCGAAGAGGAAGTGGATTTTCTTAGCGACGGCCGCATAGCTGCGGATCTGCAGGATTTATTAACCCGCCTGGAAACAGTGTTCCAGACAGCGCGCCAGGGAGTCGTCCTGCGCGAAGGCATGAACGTGGTGATCGCGGGACGACCCAACGCGGGCAAATCCAGCCTGCTCAACGCTCTGGCCGAACAAGACATCGCTATAGTCACACCGATCGCCGGCACTACCCGCGATGTCTTGAAAGAACACATCCATATCGACGGTATCCCCCTCCATATATTTGATACCGCCGGCTTGCGCGACAGCGATGATCCAGTCGAACAGATCGGTATCCGCCGCGCCTGGACGGAAATCGACAAGGCCGACCATATTCTCCTGATGGTGGATATCACCGATCCAGAGCAGATGGCGGTGGAACAACATTGGCCACAGTTCTTCCAGGAGCCTTACCGCAGCAAGCTAACCCTGGTCTTCAATAAGCGCGATCAACTCAGCGGCGACTTTGATTTTACCCACAAGGATCTGCCTACCCTGCTCATTTCCGCCAAAACCGGCGCAGGTTTGCAGGATCTCAAAGACCATCTGAAAAAATCCTTAGCTCTCTCCACGACATTGGAAGGCGGTTTCAGCGCCCGTCGTCGCCACCTGGATGCCTTGGAAAAAGCCCGCCACTATCTCCTTGAAGGTCAAACCCAATTGACCACCCACGCCGCCGGCGAACTTCTCGCCGAAGATCTGCGCCGCGCCCAGGATTGCCTCAACGACATCACCGGCAACTTCTCCTCCGACGATCTTTTGGGTCGTATCTTCTCCGGTTTCTGCATCGGAAAATAATTTCTCTCTCTGCGCCGATAAATGCATTTTGCGGCGCCACTCACAAAAGTTACCCACACTGCCCACAGTCCTATACACAGGCTCAGCCTTGACGGTTGATTTACACTCATCTTAAACACAACTCCCCCACATACTTACTCACAAACTGTGGATAAATCGGGAAAAAGCTGAGGAACTTCTGCGTACAAAAAGGCATTTCATCCACAAAATTTCTGCTTAAATTTTACTCAGGTGTAAAACCGCCATTTCGGCCCACAGTTCATGCACGGGCTTCAAGCCCATCTATAGGCGCTCTATTCAAGAGTTACACTTCCGGCAAATGATTGATTTAAAAAGGATAAAATCGCTTACCCACAGGGGACTTCGGACATAACAGTCACTACAGATTCAAACCCTCTCTTCAACATTCATCTCATTTTCTTTCTTACTTCTTAATATCTATTCCTTGAAAACAAACTCTTTTTTGAGAGTTCGTTTTTTGATCGACGTCATAAAATTCTCTATAATCGCCGCCCTCCTTCGATTAAGATGGCCACTTTTCCGCGGTGAACACCCCATGATTTACCCCAAAACCTTCGATGTAATCGTCATCGGCGGCGGGCACGCAGGCACAGAGGCGTGCCTCGCGGCGGCGCGTATGGGCTGTGCCACCCTGCTGTTGACGCACAACATCGAAACGCTGGGGCAAATGAGCTGTAACCCCGCCATCGGCGGCATAGGCAAGAGCCATTTGGTCCGGGAAATCGACGCTTTGGGCGGCGCCATGGCGATGGCCACTGACAAAGCCGGGATCCAATTCCGCATCTTGAACAACCGCAAAGGCCCCGCAGTGCGCGCCACCCGGGCGCAGGCCGATCGAATTCTCTATAAAGCGGCGATCCGCCAGGTTCTGGAAAACCAGCCCAACCTCACCATCTTTCAGCAAGCCGCTGACGACCTGATCGTCGAAGGTGAAACCGTCAAAGGCGTCGTTACCCAAATGGGTGTGCGCTTTATGGCGAAAGCGGTAGTACTGACCGCCGGTACCTTTCTCGGCGGCAAAATCCATATAGGTCTGCAGAATCACTCCGGCGGTCGCGCCGGTGATCCGCCATCCATAGCTCTGTCGCAACGTTTGCGTGAACTGCCTTTGCGGGTGGGACGCCTGAAAACCGGCACGCCGCCGCGCATCGATGCGCGCACGGTGGATTTCAGCGGACTCGAAGAGCAATGGGGCGATACCCCCATGCCGGTGATGAGTTTTCTTGGCAAAGTGGAAGACCATCCGCGCCAAGTGTGCTGCTGGGTCACCCACACCAATGAGCGCACCCACGAGATCATTCGCGGCGGCTTGGATCGCTCGCCCATGTATTCCGGGGTGATTGAAGGCGTTGGCCCGCGCTACTGCCCTTCCATTGAAGACAAAGTTCACCGTTTTGCCGATAAAAGCGGGCACCAGGTGTTTATTGAACCCGAAGGGCTTACCTCCCACGAGCTCTATCCCAATGGCATTTCCACCAGTTTGCCGTTCGACGTTCAGCTCGACCTGGTGCACTCCATCAAAGGTTTCGAAAACGCCCATATCCTGCGTCCCGGCTACGCCATCGAATACGACTTTTTCGATCCCCAGGATTTGCAGTACAGCTTCGAAACCAAGGTTATCAACGGCTTGTTTTTCGCCGGCCAAATCAACGGCACCACCGGTTACGAAGAGGCCGGCGCTCAAGGTTTGCTGGCCGGATTGAACGCCGCGCTCAAAGCCCAGGAAAAAGATCCCTGGTGCCCCACCCGGGATCAGGCCTACATCGGCGTCTTGGCCGATGACCTGATCACCTTGGGCACCCGCGAGCCCTACCGCATGTTTACCAGTCGCGCCGAATACCGCTTGTTGCTGCGTGAAGACAACGCCGATATGCGTCTGACCGAAAAAGGCCGCGAACTCGGCTTGGTGGACGACGTGCGCTGGCGCCGTTTCTGCGAAAAACGCGAAGCCCTGGAGCGCGAAGAACAGCGCTTGCGCGCCACCTGGATCCAGGCCGGCAGTGCAGAAGCGGAGCAACTTGCGCCGAAACTCACCACCCCCCTCACCCGCGAATACAACCTGTTCGAGCTGTTGAAGCGCCCGGAATTGACCTATGCGGATCTCGGTCAGCTCAAAGGTCAGGGTGTGGATGACGCCGAAGTCGCGGAGCAGGTGGAGATCGTGGCCAAATACGCCGGTTACATCGATCGCCAGCAGGAGGAGATCGAGCGCCTTAAAGCCAACGAACAAACCCTGATACCGCCGGATTTTGATTATTCCGTGGTGGATGGCCTTTCCAACGAGGTCAAACAAAAGCTCGCCACGGCGCAACCGGACACATTGGCCCGTGCGTCGCGTATTCCCGGAGTGACGCCGGCGGCTGTGTCTCTATTGCTGATCACGTTGAAAAAACGCGGCCTGCTGCAGAAAAAAACCGTGGTTAACCAGTAGTGCTGTGGGAAGAACGCCAGCTCCTGGTTTCCGGGGCGCAACAATTGGGTCTGGATCTGAAGTTACAGCAGATCGACCAGTTGTTGGTGTATCTGGCCCTGTTCGAAAAATGGAACCACGCGTTCAACTTGTCCGCCATCCGTGAAACGGAGGCCATGGTCAAACTGCACCTGCTCGACAGCCTCAGCATCGCGCCGGTATTGCAGGGTGAGAGTTTTATCGATGTGGGCACGGGCGGCGGCCTGCCGGGTATTCCCTTGGCGATACGGTTTCCGCAAAAGCGTTTTACCTTGCTCGACAGCGCTGGCAAAAAAGCCCGGTTTCTGTTTCAGGTCAAACAAGAGTTGGGGCTGGATAACGTTATCGTGGAAAATCGCCGGGTCGAGCAGTTCCAGCCTGAACAGAAGTTTGATGGTGTGATCAGCCGCGCCTTTGCGTCATTGCCGGATATGGTGGAAAGTTGCGCCCACTTGCTCAATGACAATGGGCGCTTCTGGGCTATGAAAGGGCAAATCCCTCAGGAAGAACTCAAAGAAATTGCGGCGCGTTATACACTGGAACATTGCCACAGCCTGCAGGTTCCGGGCGTCGAGGCACAGCGCTGCCTTTTGGTGATCAAGCCGGTCACCGCAGAACCCAACGGCGGTCAGCCTTAACGAGAGTAAATCTGTGGCGAAAATTTACGCGATTACCAATCAGAAAGGCGGCGTCGGCAAAACCACAACTTCAGTGAATCTTGCCGCTTCCCTGGCCGCGACCAAAAAGCGTGTGCTGATGGTGGATATGGACCCACAGGGCAATGCCACTATGGGCAGCGGTGTCGATAAAAACAGCCAGCTTTCCACAATCTATGATGTGCTGGTGGACGAGGTCCCTATTCCAGATGCGGTGGTATTTGCGGAGGAGTCTGGTTATTACGTGTTGCCCGCCAATGGCGATCTTACCGCCGCCGAAGTGCAGTTATTGGATGTACAAGGCAAAGAGCGGCGATTGCAACATGCCTTGGCCAAGGTCGCCGAGCAGTTCGATTACATCCTGATCGATTGTCCCCCCTCGCTGAACATGTTGACGGTCAACGCATTGACTGCCTGCGAAGGCGTAATCATCCCTATGCAATGTGAATATTACGCATTGGAAGGCCTTACCGCGTTGATGGGCACGATCAACACCATCAAGGAAGCGCTCAATCCCAGTTTGAAAATCGAAGGCATTTTGCGCACCATGTACGACCCGCGTATGAGCTTGACTGGCGATGTGTCCAACCAGCTCACGGACTATTTTGGCGACCGCGTCTACCGTACCTGCATCCCACGCAATATTCGTCTGGCGGAGGCGCCGAGTTTCGGCAAGCCGGTGCTCAACTACGATCGCCAGTCAAAAGGCGCCCTATCCTATCTTGCTCTGGCGGGTGAAATTCTGCGGCGCAATGAACATGATCACCACGAGCTTGTAGAGGATGAGTTTCTCCAAGCTCCGTAACGGATTAGTTGTCCATGAATAAATCATCGAAACGCAAAGGTCTCGGCCGCGGATTGGACGCACTGCTCGGCGGCGCCAATCGCGCAGCCCCTGCTAATGCTGACGACCCATCGGCGAGCAGCAGTGCCACTATGCCAGTGGTCAATGCCGGACCGCGGGATGGCCAGCTGATCGACGTACCGGTGGAGTATCTGCAGCGCGGCAAATATCAGCCTCGCCGCGATATGCATGAAGACGCGCTGCAGGAATTGGCGGAATCGATTAAAGCCCAGGGTGTGATGCAGCCGGTGGTGATCCGGCCGATCGGCGTCAACCGTTATGAAATCATCGCTGGTGAACGGCGCTGGCGCGCCTGTCAGCTGGCTGGTCTCGATAAGATTCCCGCGATCATCCGTGATGTTCCGGATGAAGCCGCCGTGGCTATGGCGCTGATTGAAAACATTCAAAGGGAAGATCTAAACGTCGTTGAAGAGGCGGTGGCGCTCAAACGTCTGCAGGATGAGTTCAATCTCACCCATCAGGAAGTGGCGGATGCAGTGGGCAAATCCCGCACGGCGGTTTCCAACATACTGCGCCTGCTCAACCTCTGCCCCGAAGTGCGGACCATGCTGGAGCGTGGCGACCTGGAGATGGGCCACGCCCGCTGTTTGCTGAGCCTTTCAGAAGATCAGCAACGCTTGCTCGGTCGCCAGATCGTGGCGAAGGGATTGTCCGTGCGCCAGGCTGAAGCTCTGGTACGCAACGCGCAGGAAGAAAAACAGAAGGAGCAGAAATCCAACGGCCGGATCAGTGCCGATATCGAAAAACTGCAGGAAGGTTTATCCGAGCATATAGGTGTGCCCGTGCTGGTGCAGCACGGCGCCAAAGGCGCCGGCCGTCTGGTATTGAAATACAGCAGTCTGGATGAACTCGACGGTATTCTGAATCACCTGAAATATCAGAGTTCCTAAAAATACCAACTTACCTTCCCCGTCAGGGAATAACTCTCCCACTCCGTTGCCGGCAGCTGTGAATTCAGACCTGTCGGTCTGCCGTTTTGAAACACCTCGTATTGTTTGCTTTCTTCAATTTTCGAATATTCGTAAGCAGGGATGAGGCTCAACACCAGCCGAGAAACCGGGTTGTAAAACAGCTCTGCAGAAACTCGATAGGTCATTTGTTTGCCGGGTTCGACATTGATCGGATCCAGATCGCCGTCGTTGAAATAAAGGCTGGAATCGAGAGCTGTGGCGATGCGCGCCTCCAGGCGCAGATGCAGGGGTTTATGTCGGAACAGCGCGGCGCGCATACCGAAAACACCGTTGAGCACATCCAATTCTTCGTAGATGCCTTTGACCCCACCGTTGCCGAGAACATTTCTTTCGCGATAGTTACGATTGACGCCGATAAACGCGCCGGTGGGGCCAAAGTCGCGGCCCAACATGAATGATAAGTCGGAAATATAGTATTCCGTTTCAGTGGTAACGAACTGACCGAGATTGGTATAACCGCGGTAAACCAAGCTCTCTTCAGCCTGCTTAAAAATGGCCTCAGTAAATAATCCGTTGGCAAATTGCCATTGAAAGCCGCCCCCCGTAAACCAAAGCGTGCCTTTTTCTTCATTAAGGGAATCTCCGTTTTCCATTAATTCCACAAAATGAAGATCGTGGTATTCGCCGATCAAGGCTATGTGGCTGGTGTAGTTGCGCTCGTCCGCGCTACTCGCATACGGAAAACCGACGCCCAGCATGAATGCGGAGAAATAGGTTGTAAATCGCGTGCTTATCATCAAATTTTTCACCCGTAATAAACAAAAAAGGCCCGCGAAGCGGACCTTGGAGAAAAAATTCTCAATAAGGATCATCGTTGTACGTTAAACGAACTCAATACCAAGTCTTCCCAGGTTGTCAGCCGTTCCTCATCAATAGAACCGTCGTTGTTCAGATCGAGTTTCAGCAACAGATTTTCCTGTTCGAGTGCATGAATATAGACCGTGCCATTCGCCCCTTGTACCGCGATTTGTCCGGCGTTAGGCAGAGTAAAACCCTTGCCCACCAGTGGTTCGATGGTCTGGTACGCTACAAATGCAGATGGGTTGGACGAGTCGGTGAACTCACTCGTAATGAAATAACGGTATTCCTGAGTGCTGTTATTAACGGTTTTATTGAGACTGAAATCCAACATTTGATAATTTTCATCGGCGAAATAGATGATGTTGTTGGAAACCAACTCCATGTTGACGGTAGTACCGTCTTCACTACTGAAATTGTATTCGAAGCTGCCATCAAAAATAAAAGAGGGCAGATTCAGCTGATTGACACCTAAAGAACTAACATCCAGCCGCGAATCGAAATTGTATTGCGTGGCGTTTAGCAGTTGGGTCACGTTGGCATTTAAAACCAGTGCGACGTCGCCATCCAAAACATTACCTGCTTGATCGCAGTTACGGAATTCAGCGTCAAACGACATATGGAGAGGGCGATTCAGATCCAGTTGAATATCGCTACTACTGTTGTTGATGACCGCCTTAAGAGAAGCATCGCCGCCGTTGCTGCACGGATAAGGCGCAAATGTGAGAATCAAACCCGAAACTTGATTAACCAGATCAAGGTTGTGGTCCGCGGTAATGGTGACGGTTTTATTTAACGCATTGCTGCCCGCGTCGTTTAACAAGAGCGATTTCAGTGCTTGACTGGCCACTCCAGAGAAATTGTCGTGCGTAAGTACAACCGGCGTCAGATCAGTCGGAACAGGGTTATTTTTAGGCGGAGGCGAATTCTGATTATTGCTGGATTTGGATGTTCCGCCGCTGCCACAAGCGGTTACCATCACAGCAACGACAGCAGCGCCCAGCGCTTTCATTGCAGTTTTATATTGTTTCATTTTTTTAATACCCTTGAATCTTCTTTTATTACATCTATAAGTTGATGCTTAAACATGACTTATTACAAAGTAATGCTTAAGTATGAGCGTACAAATTGGTAAAAATCCCTACATCAGTATAGATGTCGTCAGTATGCTACGACTTAATGTTGAATTATTACCAAGTGCCCTGATTATTTCGGTTTGCAATGTCTTGCGATGACTCGCGAGCGCAAACACCCCACATTTCAAGGCTAGATAGATTCCATCCTTTTATTCTTATTAATATTGATTTTGCCGGGTGCCTTTTTGACAAGGGTTGGAATGAGTATAAAAGGCGTCTCTAAGGGAAAAACGGTAGAGATTCAAAAAACGAAGGTTCGTTGTCGTCAAAATCAACGTTATATGACGCCTTTCTCACAAATTGTGATGTGGATTTAAGTTGTAGGTGCTGTAGGAAAAACTCATACGAAAGTGTCGTATTAAAATGCTGTATAAATTTTGATCAATCTCAACAGAAAGATGTCGTAACGGATGTATTCAATCCATTGTTGAACCTGAGGGGGTTTGAACCTATAATCCGCATCGCCCTGCCCCACCGGGGGTACAAAAAATATACAGCGGGCGAAGCGGGTGTAATATAAAGGTAGCCGCCGAATCGATGATGTAGGTCATTCGGCAGATCAAGCAGGCGTTTCATTAGAACAGTTCCGTTGATCCGGTTTATCGGTTCGCGCGGATGCTTATTGTGCGCGAATTGGCGGAATGTGCATTCCCGAATGAGAAGGCCTATCAAGCCAGCAACGCAAATACTCGCAGTTGAACTAACGGCGCTGGTTTTTCTTGTGCTTGTCATTTGGCTTGTCGAACCAACATGGGTCTTATCCGTTCTTTCGGGCGGAATGGTACATGTCATTCCAAGCGCCTATTTCACCCTTGCAACGCTTTCCACTGTCGGATCCCGCGAGCCGTACCGATTTCTCTCTGCTTTTATGCGGGGGCACACCGGTAAAATGATTTTGGCCGCAGCAGGATTTGCAGTGGCGTTTCGTATGCTTGAAGCCTTGCATACCCCAAGCTTTTTTATCACCTATTGCGTGTTGATGCTGATACACGCGATAGCGGCCGCCAAGCTGTGTCACAGCTCGGT
>JAEZGT010000085.1 GCA_023416875.1 Pseudomonadota bacterium | reverse complement strand
GGCCAGTGCTGAGCCAGAAGGGATATTCCGCATCCGGTGATTCGGCTGGCGGCTCATAAGGCACGGCAAAAATCAGCGCGCGCTTATCCGGATAACCGTAAAACTGCACGCCGGTGCCTTTTTCCACATAAGGATCATGACCTTCGCGAAAACGCCAGCGGGTTTCCTTGCCATCCACCACCGGCCAGCGCAAACCGCGCTCCTGATGGTAGCGATCAAAAGGCGCAAGATCGTGAGCTTTGCCGCGACCAAAACGCGCGTATTCTTCAAACAAGCCTTTTTGCAGATAGAAACCGAAGGCTTTGGCTTCATCATTGAGATGAGTAGCATCGACGTCGCTCAGTGGAAATTGATCCACCTGACCGTTGGCAAATAAAACCTGATACAGCGTTTTGCCGCGATAATCAGGTGCTTTATCCAATAATTCCTGCGGCCAAACCTCATCGGTTTTCATGCGCTTGGAAAATTCCACCAATTGCCATAAATCCGAACGCGCCTCGCCCGGCGGCGGCACCAGTTGATGCCAGAATTGCGTGCGCCGCTCGGCGTTGCCGTAGGCGCCCTCCTTTTCCACCCACATGGCGCTTGGCAGAATCAGATCCGCCGCCTGCGCAGACGCGGTGGGATATACATCCGACACAATCACAAAGGCTTTGGGATTGCGCCAGCCCGGCAGGGTTTCCTGCATTAAATTCGGCCCCGCCTGAATGTTGTTGCACACCTGCGTCCAATAAACGCGGATAACACCATCTTTTAATTTGCGACTTTGGGTTACTGCGGCAAAGCCGACTTTGTCCGGAATTGTGCCCTCGGGCAATTTCCAGATTTCTTCCGTTTTGGCGCGATGTTTTGGATTAGTGACCAACATGTCCGCCGGTAGCCGGTGAGCAAAGGTACCAACTTCGCGCGCGGAACCGCACGCCGACGGTTGCCCTGTCAAGGAGAATGGACTGTTGCCGGGCTCACTGATTTTTCCGGTGAGCAAATGGATGTTGTAGATCATGTTATTCGCCCAAACACCGCGAGTGTGCTGGTTGAATCCCATAGTCCAGAACGACATTACCTTGATTTTTGGATCGGCATAAATTTCCGCCAAACGCTTCAAGCGCTCTGCCGGAACACCGGTTTCTTTAACCGCGTGTTCCAGTGTGTAGGGTTTGAGAAATGCTGCGAAATCTTCGAACGAAATATCCGTCCAGGTGTTGGCTTTATCCGCACCGCTGGCCTTCACCTGCCGGGGATCCTCCGGCCGCAAGCCGTAACCGATATTGTCCTGGCCGCGCACAAAGCGGGTGTATTTATTGACGAATTCCTTGTTGACCTTGCCGCTCTCGATAATGTGATTGGCAATATAGTTGAGAATAATCAAATCCGTATGCGGTTTGAAAATAACGGGAATATCCGCCAGCTCAAAAGTGCGGGTTTCATAGGGTGACATAGCGACCACTTGTACGTGATCGAACGAGAGTCGGCGGTCCGCGATACGCGTCCATAAAATCGGATGCATTTCCGCCATGTTCGAACCCCAGAGCACAAACGCATCAGCATGTTCGATATCGTCGTAACAGCCCATCGGCTCATCAATGCCAAAGGTGCGCATAAAACCCGCCACTGCCGACGCCATACAGTGGCGCGCGTTCGGATCGAGATTGTTACTGCGCAATCCACCTTTAAATAATTTGCTCGCTGCGTAGGCTTCCCACACGGTCCATTGACCCGAACCGAGCATGGCGACACTCTCGGGGCCGGACTCGCGGATCGCCTCTTTGAATTTTTCCGCCATGATGGAAAACGCCTGGTCCCACGAAATCGGCGCAAAGTCACCGTTTTTATCGTATTTGCCGTTTTTCATACGCAACAGCGGCGTATGCAGGCGATCGCTGCCGTAGAGAATTTTCGAAAGAAAATAGCCTTTCACGCAATTCAGGCCGCGATTGACTTCTGCTTTGACATCGCCGTGAGTCGCCACCACCCGGCCATCTTTGGTCGCCACCATTACACCGCAGCCGACGCCGCAAAAACGGCAGGGTGCTTTATCCCATTTCAAGGTGGTCAATTCGCGATTGGTAATTAAATTGGCGGCACTCGCCGGCACCGGCAGACCGGCGGCTATGGCGGCAACCGCCGCCGCATTGGCTTTGGCGAACGTTCGGCGTGTCAGGGTCATGGTGTTCAGGCTCCCACGATTTCGTGATAAACGAGCACTGCACTTAAGGCGCCGGGCAATGCGGACAGCCCATCGAGCAGCTCGTGAATTTTGCGTTCATTTTCAGTTTCCAGCACCACCACCAGTTTGCCCTGCCCCTCCGCGTGAACTTCCACATAAGGCAAGGCATTCAGCCATTCTCTGGTTGCTGTGGAAAATTCCGGCCGCGTGTGCGCAATGACGCTCGCAATATGAATGGGCGGTTCAAGCGGTTCTTCTTTAGCTATAAGGGGTGACGACATTTCTGCGGACCTTGGTAGGTAAAAATGTGTATTTGCGACCTAGTACAAGCGTCGTAATAGCCAGATCAGAAAAGGCAGCTTAAGCGGCGCCCGGAGGGCCCATCAGCAGTTGGTACATCCAAATCGCGAAGCCATAGCTTCCGACCAGCGCAATGGAAAGCAGAGGAAATAAATAAACGATAATAAAAATAAACAGGCGCCATTCTTTGTTTTTATCCGCAGGTACAAAGCTGTCGTTATCATGCTGCATAAAGTACCCCGCTTTTTTGTTCCAGATTAACTGGAGGCGCATTGGCCGCGTCTTTTCCAACAGTTTAGACAAGCCCGTCACGCC
>JAEZGT010000072.1 GCA_023416875.1 Pseudomonadota bacterium | reverse complement strand
ACCCACGATAGTGGGCGCGTAAGCGCCGAGGAAAAACAATCCGAGGGTTTTTGGATCGGATTCGAAGGGGCTGGCTTCCAGTGAATCGATAATGGGATACCAGCACAACCAGGACAGCGCGCAGGTTAACAGGGTAAATAGGGAAAGCTTGGCGATCATAGAAAGTCCCTTGTTTTATTGGAAGGATCCTGCGGCGCCCAAGCCGCGTGGTGGGGGCACGCTAACGGGTATGGGTTGGCTCGTCAAGAATAAGGGGCGGGCGCCGTGCGGAGAGCGCAGAGGGTGTCACAGTGCGATGGCGGAATAACGAAAGAACAATAGAGGTGATGACATCAAAAAAAACCCGGGATCACCAGAACTGGCTTACCCGGGGGTGGCATAAAA
This sequence comes from Pseudomonadota bacterium, assembly GCA_023416875.1. GTDB lineage: Bacteria > Pseudomonadota > Gammaproteobacteria > Pseudomonadales > Cellvibrionaceae > UBA5868. The sequence continues at coordinate 2,503 of JAEZGT010000072.1, read as the reverse complement.
AACGGTGAGATTTATTCCGCGGAAGCGATGCTGCTCAAAGCGCGCAGCCAATCGTCCGCCTGTTTGCGCGATTCATCATAGGTGATGGCTTTTTTCAGGGCCGCAATAGCTGCCTGATTATCCTTGAGTCCGTAATGCGCCACAGCGAGCCGCATCCACACTTCGCCCGGTTTATTCAAGCCGCCTTTATCCAGAGCTTTGATCAACATATCGCGGGATTCCTGCCAACGCTCGTTGTCGCCATACATGGCGCCGAGCTTGTAGTAGTAATCGCCTTTTTCCGACATGGATGCGAGTTGCTTCAAAGTGGCTTCCGCCTTGTTGGCCTCCCGCGCATTGATCCACGCATCGGATAAAGAGCTGAGATTGTTTTCATCCATCGGGATCGTATTGTTTTTCATCGCCTCCTCCAGCAGGGATCCCGCTTTATAGGGCGACTCCAACATCATATACATGCTGTAGAGATTTTTGACTTCCGCAGGTTTTTGCAGAAAGCCTTGGGTCTCCGCCAGAGCGAGCACCGCGAGAGATTCGGTCTCACTTTTCATTTCGTACATCACGCTGGACAATTGCCGCCAGTATTCCGCTTTGCCGGGTACTTTTGCGATCAATTGCACCAGCGCGTCGGCGCAGCCTTTGTAATCTTTTAATTCATAACTGATCGCAAGTTTCATTTGCAGCCACTGCTCTTTCACTTCTTTGGCTTTGGAAATCGCAAGATCAATTTGCGGCAGCGCTTCCTGATAACGTTTGCTCTCCGTCAGCGCATTGGCGAGGAAAATATGCGCCTCCGCAGGCACGGGTGCACAGGAGGTTTCTATATAAGTGTTGAGGGTTTTAACGCCCTCTTCAAACTGCCCGTTGACGATGTACAACTGGCCAAGGTTGTAGCGCAATTGCTCGCGGTTCGCCCTGGGCAATACATCTTTGGTGAGCGCTTTGGCGAAAGCCGCCGCCGCATTTTTGTAATCCTCCTGGGAGCTGTAGGCCAAGCCCAGGTTGTAATTCACCAGGGCTTTTTCGTAATCCGTGCCTTTGTCGGCAACTTTCGCGAGTTTTGCCACAGCCTCAGCATATTTCCCCTTGCCGAGAAGTTCAGTTGCCGTTTGCACGGTGCCGTAGGTGTCCTCGCTTAATTCACCGCCCTGCTGTTGTTCCTCCTTGGCGCAGTCCGCCGCCGCCAGCACGGCGCCGGGAACAAGTCCCAGTCCGGCCAGCAACACCAGATGCGAGAGTTTTTTTCTGAGTGCGTTCATAACAACTACCCCGCTTTATTCAGATCGAAATTCCACTTGCGACGCCCGCGCTGTTCCACCGGCTTGCCGTCCACCATTTTGGGTTTGAAGCGACAGCGCTGTGCGGCCATCACCGCAGCGGCTTCGAACACGCCGCGCGGCTGTGCATCAACCGCTTTGGCGCTGCGCACTGAGCCATCCGGCCCGACCACAAATTCGATCTGCACCCAACCCGACAAACCCGCGCGTCGCGCATCACTGGGATAGGAAACCGGCGGACATTGCAGCGGAATAATGTCGCCATCGAACATCGCTTTGTTTCCTACCAGGGCTGCCCCGCCCACATTCGCGGACAAATCCAGGTCCGGAATTTCCATGCCGGCGAGACTCTCCGTCGGCACGGCCACTGCGGCCACTTTCATTTTGGCCGGTGGTGGCGGTGGTGGAGCCGGCGGTGGCGGCTTGCTCCGCGACAAGGTTTCGACTTCGGTATCGCGTTTCAACCGCACGAAATCGATGGTCGGCAGCGCCTCTTTTGCTTCCAGCACGGCGTGGCTGCCTTCGATGACTTTGTGCATGAAACCGAAGATCGCCAGCGAGAAAGCCAGGGCGGCCAATGCCGCTGGAATGGTGACGCTCTGGGCCAATAATTTATTGACGGTTGAAGTGTTTGCGGTCGTCATGGTTAACCTCCCGCGCCCGGCAGAGTGGCAATGGAGACATCGCCAATACCGCCGCCCTTAACCGCGTCCATCACCTGGGTGAGGACCTGCGTCTGGGATTCTTTATCGGCAACGATCACCACCGTGTCCTCCGGCCGCTCCACGTGCATGCGCTCGATCAGCGGGCGCACTTCGCGGATATCCACCCGGCGTTTATCCATCCAGATGTCGCCGTTGGGGCGAATGGCGATCAGGATATTGCCGGACTCCTGGCTATCGGCAGTCATGGCCTTTTCCTTGTTCACCGTGATGCCCGCCTCTTTGACGAAGGAGGTGGTGATGATGAAAAAGATCAGCAGATTGAGCACGAAGTCCAACATGGGAGCCAAGTCGATACCGGTCTCATCGCTGTCGTGTTCTGAGTGACGTCTGAGAATCATGCAGCTAACCTCGCTCGGATGCGGCTATGGAAACCGCCTGGATACCGCCCTGACGCACCTGGTCGATGACCTGCACCAGCAATCCGGTGTGCGAACCTTTTTCCGCGACCACCACGACCGAATCATCCGGCCGCTGCGCGTGCAGACGTTCGATATTGGCGCGCAC
>JAEZGT010000058.1 GCA_023416875.1 Pseudomonadota bacterium | reverse complement strand
CGGCAAGTCAGGTGCTGTTGCAGCATGTTGATGGCGTTATGGTCGGGCGCGAGGCTTATCACAATCCGTTTTTGCTCGCCGAGGTCGACCGGGAAATTTATGGCGAACCGACAGAGCCTTTCAGCCGGGACGACATATTGGACGCATTTATTCCCTACTGTGAGGAGCAAATTGCCCGAGGGGCGCGTCTCAATCATATGGCGCGGCATGTTCTAGGGCTGTATATGGGGCAACCTGGCGGTAAACGCTTCCGCCGGTTTTTGAGTGAAAACGGCCATCGCGCCGACGCTCCGGCGACGCTGCTGCGCGAAGCAAAAAATCACATGAACTCTGCCGGAAGCTGACTTGTCTAGAGTGCGGACCCAGGCGGATAATGTGCGACTTTTCAACAGGGGGTGCTATGAGCAACAAACTTGAACAACTGAAATCCTACTCCGATGTTGTGGCCGATACCGGCGATATTGAAGCCATCCGCCGCTACAAACCTCTCGATGCCACTACCAACCCCTCGCTCCTCTTCAAAGCCGCGCAGATGCCGCAATACGCAGCGCTGGTAAAAGACGCCCTGGGCAGCACATCCTCCATCGCCGACGCCAGCGACAAGCTCGCCGTCGCCATCGGCTGCGAAATCCTGAAAATCGTACCTGGCAAAGTCTCTACAGAAGTGGATGCGCGCCTGTCTTTCGACACTCAGGCTTCCATTGCCAAAGCGCATCGTTTGATCGAGCTGTATGAAGCTGCCGGCGTCAGCAAAGACCGCGTATTGATCAAAGTCGCTTCCACCTGGGAAGGCATCAAAGCCGCCGAGAAGTTGGAAAAAGAAGGCATCAACTGCAACCTGACCCTGCTGTTCAGCTTCAACCAGGCCGCCGCCTGTGCCGACGCCGGTGTCTTTCTGATCTCACCTTTCGTCGGTCGCATTCTCGACTGGTACAAAGCCAATACAGACAAAAAAGAATACGCACCACTGGAAGATCCGGGTGTCGTGTCCGTCACCCGCATCTACAACTATTACAAGCAGCACGGTTACAACACTGTGGTGATGGGGGCGAGCTTCCGCAACATAGGTGAAATCGAAGCCCTGGCGGGCTGCGACCGTCTGACCATCAGTCCGCAATTGCTGGGTGAACTGGAAGCCGATCAAGGCAAACTGGAGCGCGTATTGAGCCCGTCCAATACCGGTGCTGCCATCGCAAAAATCAGAGAAAACGAAGCGCAGTTCCGTTTGGGTCTGAACGAAGACGCCATGGCCACGGAAAAACTGGCGCAAGGCATCCGCGGTTTTGTGGCCGATCAGGTCGGTCTGGAAAAATACCTCAGCAATTTCAAGCTTTAATCGCTTTCGGGGCAGGGATGCCCCCATCCACCTGCGGCTATCACCCGTCGTTCCCCGGAGGTCATCATGCTCGCCCGCATTCGCGACTTTTTTCAAACGCAATTGCAGGATGCTCCTTCCCACCCTTTAGATGAAAAAAAGAAACGCCTTGCCTGCGCTGCGCTGCTGATTGAAGTTGCGGTGATCGATAATGAGTTCGATGCCGAGGAACTCGCTTCGGTGAAAGCGATTCTGCATCGCGAATTTGATGTCTCGGAGGCAGAGCTCGATGAACTGGTCGCGCTGGCGCAACACGAGTGCTCCGAATCTACATCCATGTACGGTTTCACCCAATTGGTGAACCAACACTGCAGCTTTGCAGAGAAGTTTGACCTGATCGCCCACATGTGGCGCATCGCCTACGCCGATGGCGATCTCGACAAATATGAGGAATACATTATCCGCAAAGTGGCGGATCTCATTCATCTCGGCCACGGCGAGTTTATCCGCGCCAAGCACGCAGCCCGCACGGCCAACTAATCCGCATCCCCACAACGCCTCGACCGCAACGCCTCGACCGCAGCGATTCCGTACTATAGTAAAGTAGCTGTCGCCGTAAGCATGTGACCGCTTTCGCGACAAGGCGCAAACCACCAGCTGGCAGGACTCGCCATGACAGTATCGTCATTTATCCGCTCGGTTCTGGGCAAACCCAAGCGCACCCCGCAGGAAAGCGCTGTGACAACGCAGGTGCACCTGCCAGTGCGCGAACCCAGCTATCTCAGCCAAATCGAAATCGAAGAGCGCTTTTATCAGGTGCTGTTTTCCGGCAGTCAAAATGAGCCTGTGTCCGCCAAACAAAAGCAGGTGATGACTGCGGTGAGGGACACGCTGGTGAAGAAGGAGCGGCGTATCAACGCGGTGCCGCGCCTGCCAATGGTCGTACCCAAGTTGCTCCGAAGCCTGCGCGATCCTGACAGCTCCGTCCGAGATTATGTGGCCATCGTCAACAAAGACCCGGTGATGAGCGCCTCCGTACTAAAGTTGGCCAACAGCGTCTATTTCAATCCCACTGGCGGGCATATTGGCGATATAGAACGGGCCATCGTCAAACTGGGCATCGATGGCTTGCGCTCGGTGTTATCCGCCGCCGTGATGCAGCCGATCATTCAGCGCGAATCGCCCTACTTTTCCCAGACCGGGCGGCGCATCTGGAGCCATTCCCTCAACACTGCGGTGGCCTGTGAAATCATCGCTCACGCCCGCCGCATGGAGCGTTTCAAAGCCTATCTATTGGGCCTGGTACACGATGTCGGCAAGATCACCCTATTCAGCGAGTTGTGCCGACGCTACAAACTCAACGGCGATACCACCCCTGGACAACAGGCATTTATCCCGCCGTTGCAGGCCCAGGCGACGCAACTGAGCGCGTTGATTGCAAAGGACTGGCAGCTGCCAGAAGAAATCTGCGAGGCCTTGCAGGAGCAGGTGGATATAGGTGCTGGCAAACAAGTGAGCCCCCTCGGCTACCTGCTGTATCAGGCCAATATCGCCTGCGAAGCCTACGCCTTCACGCCCAGGACCAAGATCGACGAGTTGAACTTCCTGATCGCGGATTTCGCCCTGCCCAAAAACCTTTTCACCAAGCTGGACGACGCGGGGCAGCTCTAAACCCGCCCTTCAGTCTCAAGGCAACGCCAGTTCCGCCGTTGAAATACCACGGCGATCCCCCTCCCCCAGCACCGGTGTCAGCATTTGTAGAACCTTGTCCGCCGTAGCGCGATAGGACGTAAGCTTGCCGCCGTAGATGGCGATGTAGCTGCCGCCGTTGGCGGTGGCAAACAGGGTTTCGCGGGAGCGCCGGTTGGGCTGGCGCAGGTCTTTCGGCAATACCCGCACGCCGGCAAACACCTCCGTCACATCCTCCACGGTGCGTTGATGCTCGGGGAAATAATGGTTATACACCGCCAGCAGATAATCGATCTCCGCCGGTGTGGGTTTGGCCTGGGGCTGGTCGAGAATCACCTCGGTGGTACCCACCATGGTGAAGCCGCGCCAGGGCAGAACAAATACGGCGCGACCATCCTGCGGCGCCTCTATATAAAAACACCCGGGAAAAGCAGGCTGACGCAAAACAATGTGCGTGCCCTGAACCCAGTCCAGCTCTTGCTGCGGCAAGCCACACAGCGCGGCCACTTCGTTGGCCCAGGGGCCAGCGGCATTAACCAAACTGCGGCTTTGCACTACGCTGCCGTCGCCAAGGGTGAGGGTGTAACCCGAGTTGTATCCCAACTGCGTCATTCCGGTGTTGAATCGGACCTCCGCACCCATCGATATCGCCGACGCCAGCACCGCGCGGGTCAGCGCCTGATCATCGGTCTGGGCGTCCTTGTAGCGGAATACCGCCGTTAAACCTTCGCGCTTCATTCCCAGACTTTCCCAGCGCTCTGCCGGTATCCGCCCGATTCCCTTAAGCGGTCCACCCGCCAGAATCTGATAGCAGCAGAGACCTAGATAGATCCACCAGGCGCGGCGCTGGCCGCCGCGATAAACCGGAATATAAAAATCGCTCCGTTTTACCAAATGCGGCGCGTTGCGCAACAGATAGCGCTGTTCGCGCAGGCACTCGTATACCAGACGGAATTGCGCAGTCTCCAGATAGCGCAGGCCGCCATGAATCAATTTGGAACTGGCGCGAGACGTTTCCATACCCGCCGCCTCCCTCCGCTCGAGCACCAATACCGACAGACCGCGTGCCGCTGCCGCCTGAGCTACCCCAGCACCGTGAATACCGGCGCCGATCACCACCAGATCGTAGGTTTTCAAGGTGTCTCGACCTCAAGCTTGAGCATGGCGCCGATATTCCAGGTTTCGATCCAATAGATGCCGCGCTGCACGCAGGCCCGTGCTACCGCCTCATCCACCACGTCGTAGACAAACCACTGCCAAGGCCCGGACCAGGGCTTCTCGGGCGGGGGCGGCAGCTTCTGGATATTGCTGATCAGGTAGTCCACCGGTTTCAGGCGAACGCGCGCGAGAGACTGTTGATCGTAGCGGGTCAGTACCCAGCCCACCGGACAGCCGAACTGCTCCTGGGCAAGCCGCAGCACGTACAAATCAAAGGAGATCAATACACAATCCTGGCGGATCGGCTGAAGGACTTGCCAAACTTTTTTGAGGAACGCCAGACGCGGCATCGTCTGGAAAACTTCCGCCTTCAACTCCACAAACAAGCGTACGCCGGGGTAGCGACGTATCAGATCAACCACATCCGCCAGATGGGCGATGGGACAAGGGAAAAATTGTTTGCCCAGGCGTTGGGGTTCATGGGCGCTGAAGCTGCGCAGCTTCTCCATCGGATAATCCCGCACCGAACCCACCTTGCCGGTGACGCGAAACAGATCTTCATCGTGAAACAGCACCGGTTCCTCTTCCAGACTCGCCTGGAGATCGATTTCGATGGCGCGGGCGCCGAGCTCCAGCGCCTTTTGAATGCCGAGCAGACTGTTCTCCGGATACAGCTCGGGGTATCCCCTGTGACCAACCCATACCACATTTGCCTGTCCACTCACGTTCTTGCCCTCCAATTGGTTGCCCGCTCACCAAGCCACCTATTGTCCACAGTGCCATTCCGCTCCACTACAACTATTTGCGGGCAGTCGGGCAACCCTAATAATTTCAGTTTAGACTCTGTTCCTCTGCCAAACTCATACGTAACCCATTACCCATCCAACCTGGAGGACCCAGTGACAGACGAAAACCAACCTGCGGAAAGCGTCACCCCTTTAGGCGTGGTGAAATTAGTCCTGGTATTGTTCATCGGCCTGGGCGCCCTGCTGGTGATTCTCGGCCTATTCGGGCTCTTCGCGTGGGTGGCGCTGTGGAGTCTGTTGCTCAAACTCGCCGCTGCCGGGGGTGTGGTGATCGCGGCGGCGCTGATCATCAGCTGGCTGATGCGCAAATAGGCAAACTTCCAGCGCCAGTTGTGGCCCGCGCTGGCGGGGCGACTATAATGCCGCCCTCCATCCAGGCACGAGAGAACCATGGCGCTGCAACACCTGATCGCTCATCGCATCCACAAATCCGCTCCCGCCACTCCCTGCGAAGTCCGCTTGCGCCAGGAGGAAATCCGCCGCGACGGCAAATCCGAAGAACTCTGCCGCGAGCTGAAAAATACCTATATCCGCAAGGGAGGCAAAGCCTACGGCGCTTTCAGTGACGACATGGCAACTCACCCCCTATC
>JAEZGT010000159.1 GCA_023416875.1 Pseudomonadota bacterium | reverse complement strand
TGGCAATTCCACCGCGACTTCACCATCTCAGTCACCGCACAGAATTTGGCGGACCGCGATTATTATGAATATGGAAAACCTGAAGCCGGAGTTCTTTTTGACCGGTCAGCATGGCTGACATTGACATGGGAACCTTAAGGACAACGTCTGTCATGACCCTAGGCCGGCGTCATGGCCTATATGGCCGCCTGTTAACGTGTTTTTCCTTATTGCTTTTAATGTGCGTATCCGCTGCGGATAGTGTCGATAGTCAAAGTTCGGAACAAGAAGTCAAAGCCGCCTTTATCCACCATTTCTGCGCCTACATTACTTGGCCACAACCCCCTAAGGATGCGAATTTTGTAGTCGGCATATCCGCCAACCGCAAGACAGCCCGAATTCTTAAAAGAACCTTGGAGAAGAAAAAGAATGGTGCTTGCACATTCAGTGTGCGCTCCGTACAAACTGGCGACGATTTGAAAAACATCCATATTCTTTACGCTGCCCGGGACGGACAGGCATCTCTGTCGGATTTTCGCGCGCTCGCCAGCAGTCATGCAATATTGACGATTTCGGAAGCCAGCCAAATACCAACTTATGGAGTAATCAATTTTGTTATCCGCGACGACTACGTGCGCTTTCAGATTTCCAAATCACGCGCTGACGAGGTTGGGCTCAAATTAAGTTCACAACTGCTCGAAGTAGCAGTGCAAGTGAATTAGGAACAAGCCGTGGCGAAGCAATCACTAAAACGAAAATTCCTGTTAGCGATGCTGCTCACCACAGCGGTGGCGCTGCTCATCGCGTGCAGCGCCATGGTGGCATTCAACTTGAGGGATTATCGGGAAAGCGTAGCGCTGGACCTTTCGACGCAGGCGATTTTAATCGCCCGCGCGGTTACGCCCGCCCTACAGTTCAACGACCCCGCGTCCGCTAAAATGTACCTCGATCTTCTCCGTCATCAACGGGATATTATCGAAGCGGCCATATACAACGAGCGCGGCCGACTTTTTGCGGGCTATCAGAGAAATCAAGACACTTCAGATCCCCTGCCACAAACCCAATTAGCGCAGATGGAGGGTATTCGCGTAAAAGGCGATTCGCTTATTCTCCACCAACGAATTACCCTCGATAACGAAATTTTGGGAACCGTATTCGTCCGCATTCAATATAACCTCATCAAAAATCTGCTCGGCAACCTCGCTATTGCCATCGGCTGTATCGCGCTCGCGGTTGCAGTTGCCGCTGCGGTGTCCTTCTATCTGCAGAAAAATATTATCGGGCCGCTGCTGTCATTGAGCGCGCTGACACGCAAGCTCGCAGAGTCTCGCGATTACAGCTTGCGCGCAGAAAAAACCAGTGACGATGAAATCGGTTATCTAGTTGATGCTTTTAATGTAATGCTTGATGAAGTTGCCAGAAGCAAACACAATCTCGAAAAAATCAACGCAGAGCTACAGAAAGAAGTCGTCGAGCGTTTGGAAGCCGAAGACGCGCTACGCAAATCGGAAGAAAATATCTTGAGTCTTAATGCTGAGCTTGAAAAAAGGGTTCAGGAGCGCACGGCGCAATTGGAAATTGCCAACAATGAGCTGGAATCCTTTTCTTATTCGGTATCCCATGATTTGCGCGCGCCTTTACGGGCGATTGACGGCTTCAGCCAAGCCTTGATTGAAGACTATCAAGAATCTCTCGATGCTACCGCCGCTGATTATTTACGCCGCGTACGCGCCGCCGCCCAGAAAATGGGTAACCTGATCGACGACATGCTAAAGCTGTCCAAGGTCAATCGGACTGAAATGAATTGCGTGGAGATCAATCTGTCCGAAATGGTGGAAACGATTCTTCAGGAATTGCAAGAGATTGAGCCCGAACGGCAAGTGGCCGTCAAAGTGACCTCGGGCCTCACAGCGTGGTGCGATGCCCATTTAATGAAAATCGCGTTGAGCAACCTTCTCAACAACGCGTGGAAATATACATCCAAAACAAAAAAGCCATGCATCGAATTTGGCATGCGCCCTTTCGATGGAGAAATTGCATTTTTTGTGCAGGACAACGGCGCTGGCTTTGATATGGCCTACGCCAGCAAATTATTCGGCGCTTTTCAACGCCTCCACACAGCGGCGGAATTTCCGGGAACCGGGGTTGGACTCGCGACAGTCAAACGTGTCATATCTCGACACGGTGGCCGCGTGGGCGCGAAATCGGAACCTAATAAAGGTGCCACCTTTTACTTTACTTTGCCGCAAAGCGAGCGACCAATACTTCGAATATCAAAACGAGATACCCTATGAACAGAAAACCCATACTTTTAGCAGAGGACAACCCGGACGACCAGCAGCTGGCGTTACGAGCTTTTCGGAAGTCCAATCTCTCCAATGAGATTATCGTCGTAAAGGATGGTGTGGAAGCTCTTGATTATTTATTTGGCCGAGGTGACTTTGCCGGCGACGAACCACCGCCACTCCCAGCCGTTGCGCTACTGGATTTAAAAATGCCGCGCAAGGACGGACTCGATGTACTTCAGGAAATCCGCGCCCACGAACGTACCCGGTTTCTTCCTGTTGTGCTTTTGACCTCGTCCAAAGAGGAACAGGACATTATTGAAGGCTATCGTCACGGTGTGAACAGCTACGTGAGAAAACCAGTGGATTTTGACGAGTTCCTCAAGGCCGTGCAGAACCTTGGGCTTTACTGGCTGATCCTCAACGAAGTGCCGCAATCACAATCATAGGAAATATTATGGTTTCTCTGTTTAACCGCTCACGCAGCAGAAAACCGTCCCTCAAAATTTTAATCGTTGAAGATAACGAGGATGACGCTTTGCTCTTGGTGCGCCAACTGAGTCGAAATGGCTACTCGGTCCAACATCACCGTGTCGACACTACGATTGCACTGGACAGTGCGTTGCAACAACCCTGGGATCTGGTGCTGGCCGATTATTCCATGCCAACCATGAGTGGAATGGAGGCGCTCGCCAAAGTGCGCGCTGTCAGCCGCGAACTGCCGTTTATTTTTGTTTCCGGCACTATCGGCGAGGAGCGTGCTGTTGAGGCCATACGTAAAGGCGCACAGGATTATGTCCTAAAAGACAAAATCGACCGCCTGCCCATTGTCGTGCGCCGGGAATTACAGGATGTAAACGTGCGCCAGAAAAGCCGCGATGCCAACCAGCAGCTGAATTATCTCGCGCGCTATGACGGCCTTACCGGCTTACCCAATCGCTTTACTTTATTGGAATATCTTAAAACATGCATTGCAAACTGCAGCCCTGGGAAACAGGTTATTCTGGTTCTGCATGTACACCTGGAGCGCTTTAAATCGCTACGACACAGCCTTAGTCAAGAGGAACGTATTGCGTTTCTGCAACAGGTGAGCAACCGGTTGCAGCAATTTATTCTCGACGAAGGCATGGTCGCGCGCTTGGCGGATGATGAATTTGTCGTGGTGCATACCGGTTTTACGACAAAAGACCCCCTGGAAAATGTCGCCCGCAACCTCGCTGCAGAATTGACAAATCCTTGCATCATTGCAGGGACACCCATGTATTGCTGCCCCCGCGTTGGTGTCGCTATTTATCCTGGAGGGGCTTTTGATGCAGCCGACGTTCTGCGCAAAGCGGAACTGGCGGCGCAGAGCCTTTCCAACAGCAACGATAAAGTGCGCTTTTTTGAAGCGCATATGGCCAACCAATTGGAAGCGCGCAATGTGCTGCTGCGCGATTTGCGGGAAGCGCTGGAAAAAAAAGAACTCTTCCTGCTTTTTCAGCCCCAGATCCATATGGGAAGTGGCGCGATAGCGGCGCTGGAAGCGATTCCAGAGTGGCACAGCCCGGATCACGGAATTATTCAGGCAGACACTTTTCTGCCTCTGGCTGAAGAAAGCGGCCTTATTTTTCTTGTGGGCGAATGGGTGTTAAGGCAGGTGTGCCAGCAGATTAAGTTGTGGGAATATGCTGGCGCACCTGCCATCAGCATTGCGGTAAATATAGCCGCGCGTCAACTTCATGAAGACAATCTGATAGAGCTAATACAGCAAATGGCGCGCGAATACGATATAGCGCCGTCACGTTTGCGGATTGAAATCACGGAAGCGGCGATTATGCGGAACAGCGAAAAAGCAAGTCAGGTGTTACAAGATCTCAAACACCTGGGCATTCAAGTGGCGATGGAGAACCTCGGAGATAACTATTCCAATCTCGCCTTTTTGAAAAACTTTATTTCCGATTTCGTGACTATAGGTCCGAATTTTATTCAGGCTCTGACTCAAGCGCCGCCCCGCGATTATGCAGTGGCAGAAATCATCTCAATGGCACAAAAGCTGGCCATCCGCACCATTGCTAAAGGTGTTAGCACACCCGATCAATACTGGTGGCTAAAACAAAATGGCTGCGACTTCACTCAGGGGCCATATACAGGCCTCCCGGAGGAAGCAGCAGTTATTCGCGAAAAACTATCCAGCAAACAGAACTGAACTCACTCCACTCGCAATTCGCCGCGATACATTTTCATCTGGCAGTGGAACTCATAGGTGCCCGGTTTTAACGGCGGCAGATTTGCTGGCGCTAATTTTCCCACGGGCAGATCAAAGCTCAATCCCAGTGTCGGAAAAACCACAGACTCGGCGCAGGGTGAAGCATCCTTACGCAGAAACTGTACCGTCAAAGCGCGTTCAGCCGGCACCTGTATATGGGCGGGCTGATAAACACCACTCTCCGCAGTAATAACCACTGGTTTTTCCTTCCCTACCACAACACCGACCGGCTTATACAACCAAAACCACCACACGATTCCCGCAATCAACAACAAGCCGATTATATTGATCAACAAAATCATACGCGGTTTTCCTCATGAGATTCGGCGCTGGAGATTTTCAGCAGGCGCAGCCGGTTTGCGTTGGTGACTACCGTGACCGATGAAAATGCCATGGCGGCACCAGCGACAATCGGGTTGAGCAGCAGGCCAAACACCGGATATAAAATCCCCGCCGCTATGGGAATTCCGGCTGCGTTATAAATAAATGCGCCCAATAAATTTTGTTTGATATTACGCAGCGTCGCTTTGCTGACGGCAATGGCATCGGCAAGGCCGTGGAGAGATCCTCGCATCAAGGTGATGCCGGCGCTTTCAATCGCCACATCCGTGCCTGTGCCTATAGCAAATCCCACATCTGCCAGTGCCAAGGCCGGCGCATCGTTAATGCCGTCGCCCGTCATTCCTACCACTTCACCTTTTTTCTGCAGCGCTGATACGTGCTCCGCTTTGGCTTCCGGCTGGACTTCTGCGATGAATTCCGCCACGCCCACTTGGCGTGCCACAGCTTCGGCGGTTGCACGGTTATCGCCAGTCAACATGACCACACGGATACCTAGATTTTGCAGGCGTTTTATCGCAGCGGCGGAGTCGGGTTTTAGCGGATCCGCCACCGCGATCAACCCGGCAAATTGCCCATCCACAGCGACATACATTGGGGTTTTGGCATCGGCGGCAATTTGCTGCGCACGGGCAATCCAATCAGCAACCTCAATTTTTTGCTCCCGCATCAGCTTTTCATTGCCCAGCAAAATTTCACGACCGTCTACTTTCCCGCGCACTCCATGGCCCGACAACGCAGTGAAGTCACTTGGGCTGCTCAAATTAATATTGCGTGACTTCGCAGATTCGACAATCGCCTGCGCCAATGGATGCTCGGAGCCCTGCTCCAAACTCGCCGCCAAACGCAATAATTCTGTTTCATTTACCGCATCCACAGGCAGCAGATCCGTGACCTTAGGTGCGCCCTCGGTAATGGTCCCGGTTTTATCCAGAATCATAGTAGTAATACGCGATGCGGTTTGCAGAGCTTCGCCATTGCGAATCAAAACCCCCGCTTCCGCCGCTTTGCCGACGCCCACCATCACCGACATAGGAGTCGCGAGGCCGAGCGCACAGGGACACGCAATAATTAATACAGTGGTTGCCGAAACAATCGCGTAAACCAGCGCGGGGCTCGGCCCAAAATTAATCCAGGCCAGCGCGCTCAGCGCCGCAATTATCATGACCGCTGGAACGAAATAGGACGAAATCACATCGGCCATACGCCCGATCGGCGGTTTGGAGTTCTGCGCGCGCTTTACCATTTGAATAATGCGGGCGAGCGCCGTATCGCGGCCCACGCGGGTCGCGGTAAAAATCAGCGATCCGCTTTTATTTAACGTACCAGCAGAAACCGTATCCCCCATTTGTTTTACCACCGGTACCGGCTCTCCGGTGAGCATGGATTCATCCACCGATGACTCCCCTTCCACCACTGTGCCATCCACAGCGATGCGCTCGCCGGGGCGCACCCGAACCCTGTCATTGCGCAGCACCCGCTCGATGGGAATATCCAGCTCTTGACCGTCGCGCAGTACGCGCGCGGTTTTCGCTTGCAGCCCGATCAAGCGTTTGATCGCGGTGGAAGCGCGTCCGCGGGCGCGCATCTCCAAGGCAAGACCAAGATTGACGAGACCGATAATCATGGCAGTTGCTTCAAAATAAACGTGCCGGGCCATTTCGGGCACCAAATGAGGAACAAGCACTATTACCATCGAATAGAGCCACGCTGTGCCGGTACCGAGAGCGATTAAAGTATCCATATTGGCGGTGTGATTGCGCACGCTTCGCCAGCCGCCGACAAAAAAGTGCCGCCCCGAGAGCACCATGACACCGAATGTCAGCAGCCCGACGAGCAACCATGCCCAGCGCGCAGCCTCCGAATGTATGGCCATATCACCACCGGCGATTCCGTAAAGCATTAGCGGTACACCCAATCCCAGTGCTATCCAGGTATCGCGCAACAGGCGGCGGTAATAACGATTATCGGCTTTTTCTTTGTCATCCAATAATTCGGTTTCTGCGCCAACAGCAGGGGTAGCACTATAGCCGGCGTTTTCCACGGCTTTGACTAGAGCTTCCACGGGCGCAGAGCCGGTCACCGCAACGGTCCGCAGAGGAAAATTCATCTGTGCATCCGCGACGCCCTGGACACCTTTGAGCGCTGTCTCAATTTTTCGCACGCAGCTCGCGCAGCTCGCCCCCTCAATCAGTAATTCCTGAGTGGCGCTTGCCTGGGCGGGATGGTCCGTATAGGTGACTGTAGAAGCCATGGTTTCTCCTCTTTTATGACTCTGGTGCATAGTGTGAACCTTCCCATAGTGGCAAGGTCAAGCAGATCATTGCTACTGGTTCTATCTCGATCATCTGTTTTCAAGGTGTCCACATGAACATCGGCGAAGCTGCACGCGCCAGCGGCGTGAGCAATAAAATGATCCGCCATTATGAAGCCATAGGACTTCTCCCTCCGTCCGCCAGAAGCGACAGCGGCTACCGGGTTTATTCAGAAAAAGACCTTCACACCTTGCGTTTTATCGGCACGGCGCGCTCGCTCGGATTTTCCCTTGAGGAAATTCGCCAGCTTCTTTCACTGTGGCAGGACAAGAACCGCTCCAGCGCCGATGTTAAGGCGTTGGTGACCAATCATATCGCCGGGTTGGATCGTAAAATCGCCGAGATGTCCGCCATGCGCGATACGTTAAACAATCTCGCCAACACCTGTAGCGGCAACACCCGCCCAGAGTGTCCAATTCTGAACGGAATTTCCGCCCACTGTTGCGCTGCCTCGGAAGTATAAGCGTCTTTATCGGCATTCCCCGGCACATGCATTGCAGAGTAAAAATCTGGTCTCACCCAATAACTCGTTCAGCAATGCTGACCATCTGATGCCGGAGGATGCCCTATGTCACATCATCTTTATGCCAGTTGTATTCAAGCCTGTTATGAATGTGCTGCTGCCTGCGATCACTGCGCTACCGCCTGCTTGAGCGAGGCGGATCCCAAAAAAATGGCGGATTGTATCCGCACGGATATCGACTGCGCGCAGTTGTGTCGTCTAGCCGCTGGCGCCATGGCGCGCGGTAGCGAATTTGCAAAAGCCATCTGTCGGCTGTGCGCCGAAATTTGCCAGCGCTGCGGCGATATCTGCCGGCAGCATGATCATGACCACTGTCAGGAATGCGCAAGGGCGTGTCACGCCTGCGCTGAGGAATGCCGAAAAATGGCGGCCTAAAATCAGGCCGCGCCGGAGCGGAAGTGGCTGCGGCGTAAATATTCATAGGCGGTGCGGATCGCACGAAAGCGCTCCGTAGCCGCCTGAATCATTTCCGGTGGAAAACCTTTATCGACTAATTTATCGGGATGATACTGGTTTACCAATTTTCGATAAGCTTTGGTGATATCGCTGTCGGATGCTGTTTGCGCCACTCCAAGCACAGCCAGAGCGGCGGCAAAACTTGCATTAAAGCCGGGTTCCGCTTTTTTATCGGTGTATTCCCGCTGTTTTTGTTTACTGTTTTGTTTATCCGCGTGGGCAAAAGAATCCTGCGCGGTGACCATTTTTAGAAGGTGATCAAACACCAGACTGGAAAAGCCGAGTTCGCCGGCTACTTCACGCACCACCCGCATTTCTTCCGGTTTTAGCGGACCGTCGGTGGTGGCCATACTGAGGAGATAAACCAAGAGAATTTCGACGATTTCCGGATTGCGCCGGGCGGTGTTTTTGAATTCTTTAAGCGTGTCGTGAAAGTCAAAACCCGGTTTGGCGCCGACCTCAAACAATTCCCTCGCTTCTGTCCGGCACTCTGGCGTCAACTGCAATTTTTCCATGAAGGTCTTGGTCCGACGAATTTCCTTGCCGTTGATGCCACCATCACAACCGGCGATATATCCTAGTAAACGGAATACCGTCTGGAAAAAACACTGCCGAATCTGACTTACCTGCTTGCCCGCCACACAAAACACCTCAGTCGCGATTTGACTTATGGTTGCGGTACCGACTGCGGAGATTCCGTACGCTGGCCAACCTATCCTCAACCTTGTCTTTTGAAAATAAATGTATCCGCCAACAATTGGTCACTTGTACATTTTTTAAGTCTTTTATGCGCGAAACGTCAAAATTTCGCTTGAGACTTGCGGAAGACAAAATCGACGGAGCCAAATGAAATCGACTAATGAATTTCCTACGCGACAACCAAAATATCTGCCCAGGCAATCTTCACATCCAAGTAGGGACGAGATGGCTTCCGGCTTTCATAAATAGCTAGCCTTGACGTTCTCTTGCTTTGGCAAATTCAATAAAATCCTTTATGTAGTTGATTTCCAGATCGTCTTTTCGAACACCCACAAAAATTTGCTTGGGAACCCCCTTCTTGCCCAAACGTACTGGAGCAATATTTAATGTTTCTGAGTACTCTTCCACCAACCAGCGCGGCAACGCGGTTACGCCGCGCCCACTTGCTACCATCTGCAACATGACATCGGTTGTTTCAATCAGCTTGTGGCTTTTAGGCGCTATGCCCGCGGGCATTAAGAATAAGCTGAAAATATCCAACCGCTCCTTTGCAACCGGATAAGTGATGAGCACTTCGTCACTGAGCATTTGCGGGTTTACATATTCGATATTGGCGAGGCGATGTTTATTGTTCACCACCAACACCTGCTCATAATCAAAAACAGACTCAAAATGCAGTTCTTCTTTATACAAAGGATCGGGAGTTACCAGCTTATCGATTTCATAACCGAACAA
>JAEZGT010000368.1 GCA_023416875.1 Pseudomonadota bacterium | reverse complement strand
GTGGTGCGTTATTGACGAGGTACTGGCATGAATTCACCGGGCGTCCTGGTGATTTCCAAGAGGAGGTTTTGGAAGCGCGCCGACTGATTTTGAGCACATCGCTTTCCGGTGATTTTGAAGCCGTTGCGCAAAATCTTTTATTAATTGCACGTTCGGATATCCACACCCGCGATTTGACGCTCGCCTCCATTCGCCGCGTGTTGACCGAACTGATTGTCCATTTCCCGGTGTATCGAACTTACGCCGGCGCTTGCGAACGCACCTCGCAAGATCAGGTGTATTTCAATCGCGCTTTCGAAGGCGCGCAGCGCACGCTGCCTGAATCCGAGTGGCCGATTTTGCAAAAATTAGATGCGTGGCTGGGGGCGGAGCCTCTACATTCACTGCCACCCGGTCCCGACCGCGCTCTGCGCGCACGCACTTTGGCGCGCTTTCAGCAGTTAACTTCCCCAACTGCCGCCAAGGCGGTGGAGGATACGGCGTGCTATCGCTCCGGCGCGGTTCTCAGCCGCAATGACGTCGGTTTTGATCCAGAACATCACGGCATTTCGTTGAAAGATTTTCATCAATTGTGCATGGACCGGCAGAGCCGTTTTCCCCGCACCATGCTGACCACTGCGACTCACGATCACAAACGCGGTGAAGATACGCGAGCGCGCTTGGCCATCATCAGCGAGCGGCCGGACTGGTTCATGGAGAAGCTGAATATATGGCGGGCCCAACTGAGCGCACTGCGCCAGGAGCAACACGACGGTCCCGCGCCCTCACCTGGTGATGAGTGGATTCTGCTGCAAACATTACTCGGCTCCTGGCCGTTGGAATATCGACCTCATGAAGAATCCGGCGAGCAAACGGATACGCAACGCGATCATTACTGCGATCGCCTGCAGGGGTGGTTGGAAAAGGCCTTGCGCGAAGCGAAATTGCGCAGTTCCTGGAGCGCGCCCAACGCCGCCTACGAACAGGCTTGCCGCCAATACCTGCAGGAATTTATGCACAACCCTGCCTTCTTGGAATTGCGTTGTGAAGTCGCGCGCGCCGCGATGGAAATTGCCCCCGCCGGCGCACTCAATGGCTTGGCGCAAACTTTATTGCGGCTGACCACTCCGGGTGTACCTGATTTATTCCAGGGTACCGAGCTGTGGGATTTCAGCTTGGTGGATCCCGACAACCGCCGGCCTGTGGATTTCGCCACACGCGCCGCCGCTTTGTCGCAAGAGGAATCCACCGAATCGCTGATCCAACACTGGCGCGACGGTCGCATCAAGCAGCGTTTAATCGCGCGCGTGCTTAACGAACGTCAAATCTCACCAGACCTATTTTCTCTCGGCCATTACATTCCGCTCACGACCTCCGGCGAATATGCCAAACACTGTTTAGCTTTTCTGCGTGAGTGGCAGGGCAAACGCTGCTTGGTGATAGTGCCGCGATTAGTGGCAAACCTGTTGCATGACAGTGACCGCCCGCAGGTGGCAGCTGATCAATGGAGTGACACCTCGGTGGAACTCCCCCAGGAAATTGAGAATGCCAAATTTATGAGCTTAATCAGCGAGCGCGAATGGAGCGCGCAGCGCGGGCACCTTTACCTGCGAGATATATTGAGTGACTTCCCTGTAAACGTGTTAAACATCAATGTTGGCCATGTCGGATAACAATCAACTGAGGAGACTGTGATGAACATTGCGACAACTTTCCAATCCGTCTGGCTCGAGGGCGCTATTGTGTCCGTGAATGGCAATCCACAGGAGACGCCACCGGAATATCCCACACCGATCGATATTCCAGATCCGACGGAAATTCCCGACCCTGTGCCCAACCAGGATCCGGTGGAAATTCCGGTACCAGGACGCCAGGCGCCACCCGGCCAGCAACCGATTCCGGAAATTGAGCCACCACGGGAATAAATTGTTTTAGAAAAAATTATGGAGCCGATGGATGGGTCACCACCGATTATTGATTGATTAACTAATGATTCTCCGCGTGCGCAGGAAGGCGCAGGCGGAACAATCTGTCAGGAGTTTGTATGGCCAAAGCCCCAGAAATTATGACCCGCTCTCGCATTACAGAAGGCCGCCCCTTTCCCCTCGGTGCAACTTGGGATGGCTTGGGCGTGAATTTTGCGCTTTTCTCCCGCCACGCCACCAAAGTGGAGCTGTGTTTATTTGACAGCACCGGCGAGGTGGAGCTGGAACGAATAGAACTGCCGGAATACACCAATGAAATCTGGCATGGTTATTTGCCGGATGTTCATGCCGGGCAAGTTTATGGCTATCGTGTTCACGGTCCCTACGAGCCGGAAGCTGGACACCGGTTTAATCCGAATAAGTTATTGATCGACCCTTACGCCAAAGAATTGGTTGGCTCCTTAAAATGGAATGACGCGTTGTTTGGCTACACCATCGGCTCCCCGGATGGTGACCTGAGTTTCGATGATCGCGACAGCGCCGCTTATATTCCCAAGGCCCGCGTTATTGATCATGCGTTTACCTGGGGTGATCACCGCTCGATTCAAGTGCCCTCGGATCAAACCATTATTTATGAAAGCCACGTGCGCGGATTAACCATGTTGCATCCGGGCGTGCCGGACGAATATCGCGGCACCTTTGCGGGAATTGCACATCCGGCGACGATCGAACATTTGCAGTCTCTGGGCATTACCAGTATTGAATTAATGCCGATCCACGCTTTTGTCAATGATAAACATTTGTTGGACAAAGGCTTAACCAATTACTGGGGCTACAACACTCTCGCATTTTTTGCTCCGCATACGCCGTATCTTGCACGCGGCCATTTAAATGAATTTAAGGAAATGGCTGCCCGCCTACACGCCGCAGGCATCGAATTGATTTTGGACGTGGTGTACAACCACACTGCCGAGGGCAACGAATTAGGTCCCACTCTGTCCATGCGCGGTATCGACAACTCCACTTATTACCGTTTAATGCCGGACAATCCGCGCTATTACGTCAACGACTCCGGTACCGGTAATACCTTGGATTTAAGCCACCCTTGTGTTTTACGTTTGGTGACGGATTCTCTGCGTTATTGGTCTACGGATATGGGCGTCGACGGCTTCCGTTTTGACTTGGGCACTATTCTCGCGCGCGAGGAAACCGGCTTTAATGAACGCCACGGATTTCATTTGGCGTGTTTGCAGGATCCCACATTAAGTCAGAAAAAATTAATTGCCGAACCGTGGGACTGTGGCTGGGGCGGCTATCAGGTGGGTGCATTTCCCTCTGGCTGGCTGGAATGGAACGATCGTTATCGCAATAATGTGCGCAGTTTTTGGCGCGGCGATCACGGTCAATTAGCTGAACTGGCTACACGGCTAACCGGATCAGGCGACATTTTTAACCACCGCGGTCGCCGTCCATGGGCCAGCGTGAACTTTATTACCGCTCACGACGGTTTCACTTTACATGATCTCGTGAGCTACAACGGTAAGCACAATGATGCCAACGGCGAAGATAATAAGGACGGGACAAACGACAACCTGTCTTACAATTACGGCGCCGAAGGTCCCACGGACGATCCCAACATTATTGAATTGCGTCAGCGCCAAATGCGTAATCTGATGGCAACGCTGTTATTTTCCCAAGGTACTCCCATGGTGCTCTCCGGTGACGAGTTTTGTCACAGCCAGGAAGGCAATAACAATACCTATTGCCAAGACAATACATTGACCTGGCTGAAATGGGAGCTGGATGAAGCCGCCGAACGCATGTTTACTTTTACGCAACGTTTGATTCATCTGCGTAAAAGCTATCCCATTTTGCGGCGCGGGCGTTTTCTGGTTGGCGACTATAACGAAGAGCTGGGAGTGACCGATGTTACTTGGCTCGCACCGGACGGCCCCATGAATGATGATAAATGGCGAGATGGTGGCCGTGCGTGTCTGGGCATGTTAATGGACGGTCGCGCACAACCCACCGGTATTCATAAAACGGGTGGCGATGAAACGCTATTATTGATTATTAATGCGCATGCCGATCCCATTCCGTTTATTTTGCCGGACGTCGCACAAGGAGATGCGTGGAGCTGTCTGATCGACACCAGTCGGCCCGAATTGGCAGAGGAAGAGGAACTATTGGAATTCGGCAGCGAGTACACTGTGCCGGACCGCAGTTTGATGTTATTCAAACTGGAAAATAAAAGCCTTGATGAAGTAGCTTAAAATAATAAATCGTAAAATAAAAAATCGCCCCTTCTTCGGGGCGATTTTTTTGATCGTCGATTTCAGATCATTTAGCAATAATTTTCTGGTTGCAGAAAATGAAAAAGGGGCCTAAGCCCCTAATCATTGATAACAAGCAGTTATCTATTAAGGTGAAGCGCTTGCACCTGAGCTACTGTGGCTGGCGCGACCACCTTTGCGGCCAGCTTCTGCAGCACGCTCAGGATTATTACGGAAATTACCGCCACTTTCGTGACCACCCTTACGACCAGCTTCTGCGGCACGCTTAGGATCATTTTTAAAATTTCCGCCGCTGTGCTGGCCACCTTTGCGACCAGCTTCCGCAGCGCGGGCAGGATTAAATTTAAAGTTGCCGCTGCTAACTTGTCCGCCTTTGCGACCAGCTTCCGCAGCGCGCGCCGGATCAGCGGCAAAACCACGGCCACCGCCACGTTTTTGTTGAGTTGCACCCTCAGCAGAGGCCTGTTGCGCCGTCGGCTGTTGTGCCTCCTGCTGAGTATCTTTGTCAGCTTGATAATCGTCTCGATCGCTATGCTGTTTCATCTCGAAATCCTCACTCTGAAGAATTTTGTATTACCTAATTAAGAGCCGGCAAATTGACCTTTCCATGCCCGGCGGATCAGCCGGAAATCACTCTAGCCCTGCCCGCGTTAACGGCCTGTCCAGGTCCACTAAGAAACACCGCTTTCCTTAAGAAAGACCAGCAAAATATGCTTTCTAACTACCGTGCGGTCTTAGAGGCGTTAACGCAACTCTACTCAATTGTTAGGTCGGGGTGTGTTGGTTAACGAACAGAGGCATAAATATAAAAAGAATAATTTTTGCTCACACACATAAAGCCAACTCCAGCATAGGAATATCGTTATGGTAGCCACGGCAAAAACATCAAATACTGTCACCAAAAGCAGCAAAGCCCAGGAAGCGACATCTCTTCTGCGTGCTGACCACAAATTAGTAAATGAACTTTTTGATGAGTATGAAAATGCCAAAACCGTGAACCAAAAAAAGGCATTGGTGCAACAAATTTGCGAGGAGTTAACGGTTCACGCGCAGATCGAGGAAGAGATTTTTTATCCCGCCGCCAAAAAAGCGTTGAAGGACCATGATCTGATACCCGAAGCAGTGGTTGAGCACCAGACATTAAAATATTTGATCGCTCAGCTTCTGAATGAAAACATTGCTGATGACAAAGAACTTTATGACGCGAAGGTCAAAGTATTGTCAGAGTATGTAAAGCACCACGTCAAAGAAGAACAAAACGAATTGTTTCCGAAAGTCAAAGAGAGCAAGCTGGACCTCATTGAACTTGGGGCACAACTACAGCAGCGCAAAGAGGAACTCAAAGCCGCTTTGCAATAATCCGGTTCGCCGAACCATCAGAGGCTAACGAAAATGAACACTGGCATTAACGAACACAACCTGCGCGAACTCGCGTATCAAATATGGGAAGCAGAGGGTTGCCCTCCTGGACAGGCAGAGCGCCATTGGCAGATGGCGCTGGAACAAGCCGGCCTACAACAGGGAGCTTCTACCACAGGCGAGAGTTTTCTAGGCGAAACCATCGCCTCAGAAAGTCTCATCCAGGATGAGCGTCAATACGGCGCGCAAAATAATCCTTTCGTTGATGAGATAACTCAAACCGCCATGGAAGCGGAAGGTGTCAATACACCGCAGCAGCCGTTGGACACCCAGCTGCCAACCACTAAAGGCGGCAAGCGTAAAAGTGCCAAAGGCAAGAGCGCTGATTCCCCTGCCAGCCAAACTGATGCTCTTGCCAGCCAGGATGCCGCTGCAACTACTCGCAAAACCGGCAAA
The DNA here is from genome assembly GCA_023416875.1 of Pseudomonadota bacterium. Taxonomy (GTDB): domain Bacteria; phylum Pseudomonadota; class Gammaproteobacteria; order Pseudomonadales; family Cellvibrionaceae; genus UBA5868. The sequence continues at coordinate 7,693 of JAEZGT010000368.1, read as the reverse complement.
CGTAAATCAACAGAAAACATCCTGGTGTAAATTGCTTCATTCTTAAATACGGTTGAGATAAACCTATAGGCGCTTTCCAGCGCCTTTTAAATAAGCACGTTTTAAAAATAAGAGCGAATGTTATTCAACAGGCGCTCGCGTTATAAACAAGCGTGTATCTAATAAAAGGCTTTGTAATAAAACGCTTTCTAACAAAACGCTTTCTAATAAAAGCACCTCGATAATGGCTTTCAACCGAATCGGAGGATCAGACTATGAAAATTAGTGACATCATGACTCGCGATGTAGAAACCCTGACGCCAGACCAGAGCATATGTGATGCAGCCCGAGCGATGGAAAAAGCCGATTGCGGCGCAATTCTAGTGCACGATGGCGATAATTTGGTAGGTATGCTGACCGATAGAGATATTGCCATTCGAGCTGTTGCTCAGGGTCTGGCACCGGTGACGCCGATCAGCGAGGTAATGACGGACGATATTTTGTATTGTTTTGAAGATGAGGACATACAACACGTCGCAGAAAATATGGCGGATCTCCATGTGCGGCGCCTGCCGGTGATGGATCGCAATAAACGCCTTGTCGGCATAGTGTCTTTAGGTAACTTTGCCAGCTGCAATAACACAGCCGCTGGTGCGACCTTGCTCAGAGGCGTCGCGCAAGCACATTAATGTTTTCATGCGGGTTTTTAGCCTCCGCTTTACAGCGCATTCATCGACCTCTGTATGCCGCAATTGGACGCTGCCGTAATTTGCAATCATCGCTCGCTGCTTATGCGTTGTCGCTTGTAACTCGGATTAAGTAGCGGCGCGTGAGCTTTCGAAGGCAGAAATAAAGGAACCGCAAAAGAAGTAAAAGAGTGCGCTGAACCAATGAATGTATTAATCAATATCGATGTACCAGATTTGCCCCGCGCCATTGCGTTTTATCAGAACGCTTTGGGGCTGACCTTGTCGCGCACTTTGGATGACGATGTGGCGGAGCTCAGCGGCGCCGGAACGGCAATTTTCCTGCTGCAGAAGCAGGAACACTCAAGCGCTAGTAAATCTCACCCTGCTCTGCGGCAATACACTCGCCACTGGACACCCGTGCATCTGGATTTTGTAGTGGACAACCTCATCGTCGCAGCACAGAAAGCGGAAGCAGCGGGCGCGTTGCGGGAGAGCGAATGCATTCAGTGGCGCTGCTCTAAATGCATCACGTTCTCCGATCCCTTTGGCCACGGATTCTGTCTGATCGAATTTACCCACGGCACCTACGAGGATTAATCCTCGTTATTAAAGGCTCATCGCCGGCGTTGTCGAAATGATCACGCAGCTTGGTCATAAAACACCAATGGGTCAATGTTTGAAAAAATCCCGATGCGGGCGCAATACATATAAATCATCGCGGCGATCTTTGAGATTAGTCACGGCTCCTTCATTGCGCAGCACGCGCAATTTATCCAAATCCAAGTCAGAAAAAATGATCATTTCCGTATTGGGTGTGGTTTCAGCCATTACCGCATCCTGAGGAAACGCAAAATCCGAAGGCGAAAACACCGCAGACTGCGCGTATTGCACGTCCAGATTGTCGACACTCGGCAAATTACCGATGGAGCCGGCTATGGCGACATAACATTCATTTTCGATGGCACGCGCCTGAGAACAATGGCGCACGCGCAAATAGGCGTTTTTGGTATCGGTCCAGAACGGCACAAACAAAATATCCATTTTCTGCAATGCCAGCAGACGCGACAATTCCGGAAATTCCACGTCATAGCAAATTAAAATGCCGATGCGCCCAGCATCTGTGTCAAAGCAGCGCAACTCGCTGCCGCCTTCAACCACCCAATGGTGGCGCTCCTGCGGGGTGATATGGATTTTGCGCTGCTCATCCACCGAGCCGTCGCGCCGGCACAAATAAGCGACGTTATAGATGCGGTCGTCTTCCAGCAGCGGCATGGAGCCTGTGATGATGTTGATATTGTAGGACACCGCCATATGCGACATTTCGTGGCGGAAGCGCTCGGTAAAACCAGCGAGGAAACGGATGGATTCGTGACTGTTTTTGGACTTTTTTAGGCCCATCAGGGGTGCGGTGAAAAATTCCGGAAACAACACAAAATCGCTGCTGTAATCCGACACCGCGTCGACGAAATATTCCACCTGCGCCAACAATTCCTCGGGTGAGTTCACCATACGCATTTGGCTTTGTACCACACCGACCCGCACCACACTCTTGCGGCCGAGCACTATTTTTTCCGCCGGATCGTACAAAATGTTGTGCCATTCCAGCAGCGTGGCGAAACCGGCGGATTTTTCGTCTTGCGGCAAATATTTGCGCAGCAGGCGCTTCACTTGAAAGTCGTTGGCGAGTTGGAAGGTCAGAATGGGATCGTAAATTTCCCGGCGGGCGACTTTTTCAATATATTGCGCCGGTGTGAGTTCGCCAATGTATTCGTGATATCGGGGGATACGCCCGCCGGCCAATATGCCGCGGTAATTATCGTTGCGGCACAACTCCTTGCGTGCATCATAAAGACGCCGCCCGAGACGATAGCCCTGATATTGCGGATCGATAAACACGTCGAGTCCATAGAGCACGTCGCCGTCCGGATCGTTGATGGCTTCCTCTTTGTGATTGATCAGGTCATCGTAGGTGTGGGGGTTGGAAAAGCGGCTGTAGCGCACCCGCAACGTCAAGGCGACACCCACCATTTGATCTTTGTCGATAATGCAAATCTGCCCTTCGGGGAAATCCGCAATCAGCCGCGCTACCGTACGGCGCGACCAGGCCCCGCCCAGGTCGGGGTAAACACGATCCATCAGCGCTTTTAATTGGGGGTAATCATCCTCGGTGATATTGCGCAGAGTTAAATGTAATTCTTGGTTGTCCACAAAAGCGATCTCTACTTAGTACGTTTAAAGCATAGGTCAGGGAGGCGCCTTTGACTGCTCAAGATCAGCGATTCTCCAACCGGTTGTAGTCCAATAGCGCTGCTTCCGCAGGATACAGACGGTGATAATCCGCGTGCACTTTATCGCTGAACACCCAAAAGTTGGGATCGGTACGACGCACCCCATAGCGATCCCGCAGTGCAACAAAATCCTCTTCTGTGCGCATGGCCGCCAGCTGCTGCACAAAATCATGGAGCTTATCGGCTTTCACCTGCATAAAACTGTTGGGATAGGAACCAACCACACCGCGCACCAGTGTTAATTCATCCTTCTCTGGTCGGCGGCGGGCCTCCTCACCAAACAGGGAGGAAAGATTGGTGAATTCACGGTTGCGCAGCAAGCTGTACAGGCCATGTCCAGGAACTTGGATCAGCGTGGTCTCCGGCAGTATCCGCACCGCGGGGCCGCGCAGTTTCCGCAGCGGCTCCAGAATGCGGTGATCGTTAAAATCGATTTGCATGGGGCTCTGCCCCATCTGGCCGAGATGCTCACTGAATTGCGCCAATAATTCGGTCTTTGGATTCGCCGTTTTGAACTGCAGTTGTACCTTTACCTTGAGTTGATCCAGATAAAAATCCAGATATTTTTTTTGCGCGGTTTCCGCATTCAGATACCAACCCGCCATGACGCTTTTTTGCACTTCAGACGGCATAAACGCAACAAAATTCATCTCCCCTTCCATGCGCAGAAAATCCATGTAGAGACGCGTCAGCATTTGGTGCGAGACATTGCCGTAGACGTCAAATCCTGCCACCAGCAGATAGTGAATCCGCTCCAACAAGGGATAACCAATCACCCAGGCGGTTTTTGGTGTTTCGCCGATCAATCCCTGGTGAACACTCGCGCTGTCGTTGTGGCGAAAAATCGTGAGCGCCGCATTGCGGTTGTGGCCATCGCCGTCCCAGATCATATCCACATTGAGCGGCGCTTGGTTCTGGCTGAATTGTGAAATAGCAGCGGCTTTAGCGCTGAGATATTTGCGCTGCATATCCGAATAGTGCAGCCAGGCACTCGCTGGCATAAAGGTATTGCCCTTTTCCGCCGGCATCTGCAGATAGATTTCCGCCTGCTGAAAAAGAGCCTCCTGGTAGCAGGCGATGTTATTGTCCGGCGCCACGAAAAACACCCAGAAGTGATCCTGAATAACGCTTAATGCCACACTGCCGCGACAGACCGGACCTTTGATGAAATTCATGATGCTGAATTGCGCTTCATCGAGCAGAAATTTATAGCGCGAGTTGACCGGCAGTTCCGCAAAAGTGGTGAACGGATTGGCCGCGACGGAAGGTTCATAGGAAGGCAATTTAGAGACGGCATAATCCGTCTGAAAAAACCATCTTTGCCAATTGGCCCAGCGTTTTTCGTCCAGCAAATATGGCATGTGGGTTTTGCTGACCGGGGTGCTCGGGTCCTGCCACAAGCGGTAGTAAACGCGCTTTACGCCGGGGTCATCGAAGGGCCGAGTCGTAGCAATACGATCCAGAGGTTGATTCGGCGGCGTGCGCGATCGCACCAGGCGGAAATAAATATGTGGCGACGAGGAAAAATGCAGATTGGCAAGAAACAAATGCTCATATAAATAGCGGCCTACCAATTGCGATTTGAGATCATCGCCGTTAAAAAATGCTTCCCATTGCGCAACCTGGGTGAGCAATTCCGCAGGCAAAGCTGCGGGAGCGCCGGACGGCGCGCCATTTTTTAGCCAACGGGTCATCAGCTCATGTTCTTTTTTGGTCAGTCCGGGCAGCGCGTAGGGCATACCCCAAAGCGGATGCTGCTTTTTGTATTCCGCTATTTCATCGGAGCGCGGACAAAATTGTTCGCGCACCAAGCCTAAATCAAAATCCGCTGACAATAGCGGCTGCTCTGGGAGCGGGTGCTCCCGTTTGAGCTCAAGCAATTGCGCCATAACGCTGTTGCTCAGATTGGTTTCCGCCGTATCTTCGAATTCGTTTAACACCGGATAAAAAGCGCGGTCGCGCCACTGCGCTGTGGTTTGCGCATCTTCAAATAAACGTGTAGGCACGGCGCCAAACAGGCGTGTGCCGTGATAAACCAATTCTTTATTAGCGCCGCGCAAAAGCCCCTGGAAAGATTCCAGTTTTAGTTGACAGGGAGCGTCGTAACAGCCGTGACAGACAGTGCAGCGTTGATCGACTAAAGGTTTGATATCAGCAAAATAATTAGGGTGATTGGCGCGCGCCGGCGCATATTCACGGGGCACTTGCCGCACGTGGGATTTGCCTTCCGAGAACGGCCCGTAGGAACAGCCGGAAATAAAAGTGAGCAGACAAAAAAGAGCAAAAAAACGTAAAGAGGCTATCTGGGTCATGAGGGGCCAACGGCGATGCAGCAAATACATTCTGCATGGTACACCAATCCTTGGTCCCGCTCCGACCTGCAATTTATAACCAGCGTGCCAATACTTGCTCCATCTGCTGCTGATTCAATAAACCTGCCTGCTGCCACTGCAGTTGGCCGTCAGTGAATATTGCAAAATTGGGGATACTGCGGATGTTGTATTGCGCAGACAATTGCTGCTCCTGTTCAGTATTTACTTTCAACACCAACGCTTTGCCCGCCAGCGACAGCGCCACCTTGGCCACTTCTGGCGCCGCCATACGGCACGGGCCACACCAACTCGCCCAAAAATCCACCAACACAGGCACAGTGGCGTTTTTCACTATGTCATCAAACTCCACCTGATTCACATCCAACGGTTCCGCCTGTGGCGGCAGAGTCGCTTTACACTGGCCGCAACGTCCGCGACTGGCGAGATAGCGTGCGGGGATACGGTTTTTGGTTCCGCACTGGGAGCAGGTTCGGATCATATTTTCCTCCGTGCATTTTTGGATTTTGGCAGTTAGGATCTCACGCCTTGCCTTTGCGCTTGTCCCTCACCCACAAAACGTTTCCGACCTTCTTCGTTTCAAACAAATCAATCGCCTTCAATAAATCGCTTAATTTTTTATAGCCATAATTGCGTGAATCGAAGGATGCGTGATTGGCGATATGAGAGCCGAGGGCGCCGAGATGGGTCCAACCTTCGTCGTTTTCGCAAGCTTCCATGCCCTGGCGCAGCAAATTGACCAGCTTGGTATCACCTTTTAAATTGACTTTGGTTTCCGCTTGAATCTGCTCCGCCGGTTTTTCGTCGACAAATAAAAACCTTGAACAGGCATTCACAAAGGCTTCCGGGGTTTTCCTTTCGCCGAAACCTATAACAAATTTACCATCGGCGAGAATGCGCGTCACCAACGGCGTGAAATCGCAATCCGATGAGACCAGGCAAATAATGTCCACCTGTTTGGTGTAAAGCACGTCCATAACATCGATAACGAGGGCAATATCAGTGGCGTTTTTGCCTTTGGTGAGGTCGAACTGCTGCATGGGCTGGATAGCGAATTCGTGCAGGAGATTGGTCCAGCTTTTTAGATTCGCATTGGTCCAGTTACCGTAGGCTTTACGAATATTGACGACGCCGTATTTGGCGAGTTCGGCAAGAATAAAATCGATTTTGCTTGCCGGGGCATTGTCTGCGTCGATAAAAACCGCGATTTTTTGTTTGCCTGTGGTGATATCGTCCATCGTTTTATCCTCGGCTTTTTTTGTATCGGGTGATGTAAGCGTCCAACTGATTGGCGAACCTCTGCCTGTCGGTTTGATCATAGGGCGGACTGCCGCCGGACTGAATACCGCTGCTGCGCAGCGTCTCCATAAAATCGCGCATATTCAGGCGCTGGCGGATATTTTCCGGGGTGTACAACTCGCCGCGAGGATTCAGCGCCACGCATTTTTTCGCCACCACGTCCGCCGCTAGAGGAATATCCGCCGTCACCACCAGATCACCCGCTTCAGCTTTTTGCGCAATTTCGTTATCGGCCACATCGAAGCCGGCAACCACCTGCACACTTTTGATAAACGGCGAAGGCGGCACCCGAATATATTGATTGGCCACCAGCACCAAGTGTGTTTCGCTGCGCAGGGCGGCGCGGAAGAGAATTTCTTTGGCCGCTACCGGGCAGGCGTCGGCGTCGACCCAGATGGTCATGATTGATTGCTACGAATAATTGAAGTATGTAGGAGTGATTGGCAATAAACGACGCGCGGCTTATGCCGCGCTTTTTCTTTTCTTAAAAACGCGCCGCAAAGCCGATTTGAATAACACTCTGATCCGAGTCGTGCAATTGTATCTGTCGCTGCGCATCGGAATGAGTAAACTTGCGGCTGTAATGCTGCTCGTAAGTCCCGAAAATCGTCACCAAATCTATCAAGCGGTACTCAATTCCCGCAGTGAGTTTGTATTGAAACTCGCGATCTTCAAAATCATCGCCAATAAGCGCATTGTCGCTTTCCAAGTCAATCTGCGCTGCACCTATGCCCGCACCCAAAATGCCGTGCAGCTTTGGTACATACAAATTTGGTGTCCAATAACCACTGTAGAACAGGCCCTGCTTGGTGTAATCCGCCCCGATTCCGGTGAGATCGCCGGACTGGTGGTAATACTCTATGAGGAACCGCGCCGACACATCCGCGACTCCTGCAGTAACGCTCACCAGATCAGTTTCATCACCGTCGGACGTCAACCAGGTGGTAGTTGCAGCCTCGCCACTGGTGCCAATCGTCATACTGGTTTCGTCATGATCAAAGGTACCGCCGCTGACCGAAAAATACATTTTCCCGGCCGCCTTGGCGAGATTGGATCCCAGTAATAAGCCTGCCAATACGCCCAGACGATATTTCGCATTCATTATGTG
>JAEZGT010000301.1 GCA_023416875.1 Pseudomonadota bacterium | reverse complement strand
AACATACGCTCCAATCGGAAGTAACGAAGAAATTATCGGTGGCGTATCTCAATGCCGGCCGCAGTCTCGATGCCGCGCGGGAGTTTGAGAAATTGACGGACTACGTGTCCACCGAGCAGGAAAAAATGGCGGCGCTTTGGCAGGCGGCGGAACTCTATCAGGAGAAAAACGATTATCTCTCAGCGCTGCGCGCCTACCGCGACTACGCCCACAATTACAAACGCCCTTATGCGCAAAATATGGAAGCCATGGGCCGGGTCGCCGAGATCTACGCAAAACTCGCGGATGCAGATAAAAGAGCTTTTTGGCTGCGTGCGATTGTCGATGCCGATACCAAAGCGGCCAAGTCGGACAAAACGGACAGAACCCAGTATCTCGCCGCCAGTGCCTCGTTTGACTTAGCGGAAGCGCGGCGAAAGGAATATGAAAGAGTTCGTCTGATAAACCCCCTGCAGAAATCGTTGCAATCCAAAAAGACCGCTATGCAGGATTCGGTCAAATTGTATGGACAGGCGGCGGTTTATGGGCACGCGGATTTTGTTACTCGCTCTACTCAGGCTATCGGTGATATCTACCGCAGCTTCTCCATCGCACTTCTCGAATCTGAGCGCCCTAAAAATCTGAATGCGGATGAATTGGAGCAGTACAACATCTTACTTGAAGACCAAGCTTTTCCGTTCGAAGACAAAGCGATCGAATTTTATGAAACCAACGTCAGCCGGATCGCGCAGGGCATTTATGATCCTGCGGTCAAAACCAGCCTTAACAATCTCAAGGAGCTCTTCCCGGCCCGCTACGGTCGTCCGGGTAAAGTTGAGACCTCTGTGGCACAAATCAAATTTTAGGTACTGAACATGCGCTTAATGAGTGGATGGAAATTTTGGATTGGAACAGCGCTGATGATTTTGCTGAGTGCCTGTGGTACCACAGGCGGGAAGCCGGAACAGAAATCAGCTGGCATTGAGTCGCTAACGCCTTCACAGGCGGGGCGTTTTCAGGAAGCGTTGGCTCAATTGGATCAGCAGCAACCGAAGAAGGCGGAAAACGTGTTGGAGTCTTTGTTGCGCGAGCGAACAGATGTTGCGGAACTGTGGCTGAATCTGGCACTCAGCCAGTATCAGCAAAACAACTTCGCGACTGCGGACAAAACCATCACCAGGATTCTTGCTGCATTTCCCCGCACGGCGCAGGCTCATAATCTCGCTGGTCTGCTGGCGGTGGAAAACGGCGAGTTTAAGAAAGCGGAGCAGCATTACGTGGACGCGCTCAAGCTGTCTCCTCAGTACGCCAACGCGCTCTATAACATGGCGTTGCTGCAGGATATTTATCTGCAGAATACCGCTGTGGCGGTGGATTATTACAACCGTTATCTCGCTCAGGTGAAAGATGACGAAGCCACTAAAGCCTGGGTGGAAAACCTGGCGCAAAGCCTGGGTCGTTAGGAGGATTTATGGAAAAACAATATTTGCTGACGATCTTCGCCGCATTTATGTCCGTGGTAGCCACTGCCAGCGCGCAAAGGTCGGATCAGATTGATCTGGAAACCACGGTGATCAAAGGCAATACGGAACTGCCGAAATATTTGTATGTTGTGCCTTGGCAGGATCGGAAAAGCGATCAAAAAATGGAACAGAAACTGATGTTGCACAATCTTTACGGCGATCTTTTCGATCCGGTTTTGCCCGCCTATATTCCCAGCGAGCAGTACGAGCTTTTGCCACCTCCCGCAGAGAAGAAATAAAAAAAACCCGGTGAAAACCGGGTTTTTTATGGGCGATCTTTTATCTATCACTGAATCTGATAGGTAAACTTGCCTTCCTCCGTACAACCCACATGCACCTTTTTGATTTCTTCGCCATTTGCCATGCGGCTCAAGCACTCGGACGCCAACTCGGGCAGCATACTTCGGGTCAGAATGTTTTCGATATTGCGTGCACCGGTATCCACTTCCTGACTGCGCGCCACTATGTGCAGTAACACATCTTCATCATAGCTGAACTGCGCGTTGTAGCTCTGGCGAATGCGTTTTTCGATACGACGCATATTGATCTGACAGATTTTCATCAGATCCTCGTCGCCTAGGGGGTAATAGGGAATAACCGTGGTGCGCCCCAAAAATGCCGGTTTGAAATAACGCAGAAGTTGCGGACGGAAATTCTCCAGCAGTGTGTCCGGATCGGGTTTGGTTTCGGCGGAGGCGCACATGGCCCGAATATGCTCTTCACCGGCATTCGAGGTCATGATGATGACGGTATTGCGGAAGTCGATATCGCGCCCTTCGCCGTCGCGGATAGTGCCCTTGTCGAAAAGATTGTAGAAAATATCCTGCACACCGGGATGCGCTTTTTCCATCTCATCCAGCAACACCACGCTGTAAGGTTTGCGACGCACGGCTTCCGTCAGCACCCCACCCTCGCCGTAACCGACATATCCCGGAGGTGAGCCGAGCAGCATGGAGACTTTGTGCTCCTCCTTGAATTCCGACATGTTGATGACGGTGACATTTTGCTCACCGCCGTAAAGGATGTCCGCCAGCGCCAAAGCAGTCTTGGTTTTGCCCACACCGCTTGAACCCACCATGAACAACACGCCGATGGGTTTGCGCGGATCTGTCAGGCCGGCGCGAGAGGTGCGTATGGCCTGGGCAATGGCTTCGAGAGCATGGGGCTGACCGATGACGCGCGCTCCCAAATTCTCACCCAGATTAAGAACCTGCTGGATTTCATTGGCCACCATTTTACCGACGGGGATACCGGTCCAGTTGGCGACGACTTCGGCGATAGCTTGGCTGTTGACGTTGATCTGCATCATGGGCTCGTCGCCCTGAATGGTTTCGAGTTGATCGATGAGCGCGTGCAATTGCGTTTTAATATCTCGCAGCGCTTCCGCGCTCAGCGGCTGCCGGTCTTTATTTTCTGGAGCATCCACCGGTTTGCGTGAAAACTGGAAATCGTCTTCGATTTTTTTCTGCAGATCATGGATGTGCGCAACCACTTCTTTCTCTTGCTGCCACTGAATTTCCTGCTGCTTCAATGTTTCTTCAAGTTCCGTGCGCTCTTTTTTCAATTGCGCGATGGTGTCTTCGCAATTTCCTAACGTGGCATTTTCACGCTCCAGCGACAAAATATTGGTGTCGCATTGGGTGATGCGGCGGCGGGTATCCTCGATTGCAGCGGGGGTCGCGCTTTGACTCAGCGCCACGCGTGCGCAGGCGGTGTCAAGCAGGCTGACGGACTTGTCCGGCAGTTGCCGCGCGGTGATATAGCGGCTCGACAATCGCACTGAATCCACGATGGCTTCATCCAAAATGCGCACCTTGTGGTGGTTCTGCAGCATGACGGAAATGGCCCGCATCATATCGATCGCTTTGGCTTCACTGGGCTCTTCGATTTTGACAACCTGGAAGCGGCGGGTCAGCGCGGGATCGCGCTCGAAATATTTTTTGTATTCGGCCCAGGTTGTCGCCGCGATGGTGCGCAATTCACCGCGGGCGAGCGCGGGCTTGAGCAGGTTGGCGGCATCACCCTGCCCTTCTTTTCCGCCTGCACCGATCAGGGTGTGGGCTTCATCGATGAACATGATAATGGGTTCGGGCGACGCCTTAACTTCGGCTATCACGGATTTCAGGCGGTTTTCAAATTCGCCTTTGACACTGGCCCCGGCTTGCAGAAGACCTAAGTCGAGGCTGCGCACAATTACCCCTTTCAGCGGATCGGGCACGTCGCCGGAGGCGATACGCATGGCAAATCCTTCGACCACGGCGGTTTTGCCCACACCGGCCTCACCGGTAAGGATGGGGTTGTTCTGGCG
>JAEZGT010000175.1 GCA_023416875.1 Pseudomonadota bacterium | reverse complement strand
GCACTGACCCTGTCGCCGATGATGTCCGCCAAAATGCTCACTCGCGATATCGAGAATCACGGTTTCGCCGCCGTGGTGGCGCGTACCTTCGAGCGCATTCGCAACGGTTACAGCCGCTGGTTGGACGTGACCCTGCGCAACCGGGTTCCGGTCTACATCGTGTGGGGCGTTATCTCACTGCTGACGATTCCCATGTTCCAGATGTCGGTGAAAGAACTGGCGCCGACGGAAGACCAGGGCGTTATCTTCGGCATAATCGAGGGCTCATCAAACTCTTCCATGGAGCAGGCAAGCATCTACGCGGCGGAAGCCAACCGGGTGTTTATGGGCTTCCCGGAAACCGAGTTCACCTTCCAACTCACTTTCCCCAGCTCCGGTTTTGGCGGCATGGTGCTGCAGCCCTGGGATCAGCGTGAACGTTCAGTATTCGATTTGATGCCGGAAGCCACGGCGCGTCTGGGCGCCATTCCAGGCATCAACATGTTTCCGGTGACTCCTCCGGCGTTGCCCGGTGGTGGCGACTTCCCGGTGGAGTTTGTGATCGCATCCACCGCCGAGCCGGAGGAGATCCTCAAGTTCGCCGAGCAGCTGCAGATGAATGCCATGCAGAGCGGCATGTTCGCATTCCCGCCGCAGATCGATACCCGGGTGGATCTGCCCGAGGCGCAGGTGGTCATTGATCGCGACAAAGTGGCAGACCTGGGTCTGGATATGCAGCAGGTGGGCGCGGATCTCGGGGTGATGCTTGGGGGCGGCTACGTCAACCGCTTCAATATCGGCGGCCGCAGTTACCGAGTGGTGCCGCAGATCAAGCGAGTGGACCGGCTCAATCCCGACCAGCTTGAGGACATTTATGTCACCGGGCCGGAAGGCAAGCTAGTGTCCCTGAGTACCATCGCGGAAATTCAGCACCGCACGGTGCCGCGCTCCCTCAATCGCTTTCAGCAGCTGAACGCGGTGAAACTGAGTGGCGTGGCCATTCGGCCGTTGGATGAGGCGTTGCGATTCCTCGAAGACGAGGCGGCGCAGATTCTGCCTCAGGGTTACATCATTGATTACACTGGCGAGTCGCGCCAGTTGCGCCGGGAGGGCAACAAGTTCCTGCCGGCCTTTACCTTGGCGATCGTGGCGATCTTCCTGGTGCTCGCGGCCCAGTTCAACAGCTTCCGCGATCCCTTCGTGATTCTCCTCGGCTCTGTGCCCCTGGCGATGTTTGGCGCTCTGGTATTCACCTTCCTGAAAATGCCCAATCCGCAGATGCAGTATTGGACGGATGGCTGGACCACGACGCTCAACATCTATTCGCAGGTGGGGCTGGTGACCTTGATCGGCCTGATCGCCAAAAATGGCATTTTGGTGGTGGAGTTCGCCAACAAACTGCAGGAGCAGGGGGGGGCGAAACTGGCGGCGGTGCGGGAGGCGGCGCTAACTCGGCTGCGCCCGATTCTGATGACCTCCATCGCCACGGTCGCAGGACACTTCCCGCTGGTACTGGTGACTGGCGCCGGCGCGGAAGCGCGCAACTCCATTGGCTTGGTGTTGGTGGGTGGTATGGCGATAGGCACCTTGTTTACGCTGTTTGTGATTCCAGTGATCTACATGCTGATCGCCAAAGATCATCGACATGTTGAGGAGCCGGAAGCGGCCCCCGTTCCTGTCGTTTGATCCTTTGCCCGGCAGGGATGCCGGGTCTGCTCTGCGCGGTCACTGGATAAAGTGCCGCAACACGTCTCTGCAACTTATGACACCCGCGAGTTTTCCTTCGTCCACCACCAGCAAGTGATGAATCTGATACCGGTTAAACATGGGTCGGATTTCACCGATGGACAGCTCCGGCGAAACCGTGATGAGTTTGCGGGTCATGATATCGGCAACAGTCATGGCGCTATCCTCTGTACCCTTAAACGTGCCTCCGTACCCTTAAACGTGCCTCAGTACCGCTGGGCGTGGCGCACGCTTCCTTTTTTTGGTCTAGATCATTTTTTGTGCTCTTTAATGGACGCATGAAGGATCGAAAGTTGCGTATTCAGGCTCATAGGCCATAGTTAATAGGCCGGTTAATCCATCTGCGTCGCCTCAAGACGCGGTTACTGAGGAAGGTTTTCCTTCCTCTCAGCAATTACAGTTAGATCTATGGATGACAATTTCACATTCCTGCTGGTGGACGATCACGCGCTGTTTCGCGCAGGGTTGGTAGTACTGCTGCAGAAGATGTCGGGTGACGCGGTGGTGCATGAGGTGGGCACAGCGGCGGCGGCCCTACAGACCGCAGCGGACAATCCCGCGATTGATCTCGTTCTGCTCGACTACACTCTGCCGGACTCCAACGGCATCCAGGTGCTGCGCGCCCTCAAGGTGGCGCGTCCCGAACTGCCGGTGATTCTACTGTCAGCCCATGTCGATTCCGGCCTGATTCAACAGGCCCTGAAAGAACACGCTAGCGGGTTTATCCCGAAAACCTCCACGCCGGATGTCATGCTCTCCGCCGTCCAGCTGGTCTTGAACGGCGGTATCTACATTCCCCTTGAAGCCATGAACGCCCCTGCCGCCGCAAACGCGCCTGCCGCCTTTCAAGCCGTGACAGCTGGCGGTCGGATTCAACTCACTCAACGCCAAATGGACGTGCTACAGCAAATGAAAAACGGCCTCTCCAACAAAGAGATCGCCCGCCAACTGCATATGTCCCCCAGCACCGTCAAAGTTCACGTCGCCGCCATCCTCCGGGAACTCGCCGCCAGCAGCCGCACTCAGGCGGTGTTTTTAGCAAAAGATCGCGGGTTGTTGGATTAGACTCGGTCCTTATTTTCTTCCGATCTTGTGCCGAACCTCTTAGGATTTATCGGCAAGTGCCTGCAATAGCGCCCGCAATTTTGCCGGGCGTACCGGTTTGCGTAGGAAGGGGATTTGGCTGTGTTCGATCTGTTCGATCAGCTCCGGCTCCTGCGCTCCGGTAATCAGCAGTGCCGGTACATGTTCACCAAGCAGTCTGCGCAGGGCTGCTATCGCCTGTAGGCCGTTACAAGTCGGCTCCAGCTGGAAGTCCGAAATAATCAGATCAACATTGGCAGTCTCGCGTTTCAGTGCATTTTCCGCATCCTCCAGGCGATCCCATTCCCGCACATCGCAGCCCCAGCTTTCTAACAGCTGTTTCAACGCTGAACGCACTTCGTCATCGTCGTCCAGCAGCAGGATTTTGTGCGCGATGACGGAGGAGAGCTGCGGCGGGGGAACAATGACGGTGGGCGTTGCCGGGACCAGGGGGATTTCAGGGAGCGGGCGGCCCAGTTGCGCCTGCCCAGGAGCGACGATGCGGAACATGGTGCGGCGGCGGAGTGTGCTGGTAACGATAATGGAATGGTCGAGCAACTGCGCCAAGCGCTTAACGATAAACAGTCCCAGGCCCACCCCTTTGCTCTGCTCGCTTTCCTCATCCTTGATCTGCACAAACTCGTTGAAAATCTCGCCCATTTTTTCCTGCGGAATACCGCGCCCGGTATCCCACACTTCGATCCACACGGCGTTCTGACTTTTGCGACAGCCGATCAGCACGCCGCCAGTGCGGGTGTAGCGGATGGCGTTGCTGAT
>JAEZGT010000142.1 GCA_023416875.1 Pseudomonadota bacterium | reverse complement strand
ACAGACATGGATCAGCGCGGGCTGGTCCATATGCAGTGCTGCTGCGTCCTCCGCCGGTACCACTAGGGTATCGGCGAGCAAATCATTGTTGTGCCGCGTTGGCGGCACTACTTCGAACAACGCCTTTTGCGCGGCGCGGCGTTCGGCATCGGTGATGCGTCCCGCGGTGGCCTGAAACGTAAGCGCGATCAGGCCGGCAGTAAGAGCGGCAAAGCCGGCGAGCAGGGCGCTGTTTTTACGGATGGATTGACCGAGCATGCGTCACTCCACCTTCTTCGCCGTTGCGCGCGGGGCTTTGCTATGCCCATAGGTGCGCGGCACCGTGTAGTAATCAATAAACGGCGCGGCGAAATTCATCAGCAACACAGCGAAGGCCACTGCATCTGGATAGTTGCCCCAAGTGCGAATAACAAACACTAGAATCCCGACGCCCGCGCCGTAGATCAGCCGGCCCTTGTTGCTCACCGCCGATGTCACCGGGTCGGTCACAATAAAAAATGCGCCCAACATGGTTGCGCCGGACAGCCAGTGAAAAATGGGCGAGCCGGCGCTGTTGGAACTGCCGCTGTCATAAAACGCAATCGCCAGCACACCCAGGGTGGCGAGCATGGCCACGGGCGCGTGCCAGGTAAAAATTCGCTTGTAGAGTAGATACACACCGCCCAGCAGGAACGCGATATTCACCCACTCCCAGCCATTGCCCGCCCAGCGGCCGCTATTGAAGACGACATGGTTGCTGTACAAATCCGCCATGGTCTGACCGGCACTTTGACGCAGCGCATCGAGTGGTGTGGCAGAGCTGTAGCCGTCAAGGTCAGCTGAGCCAAATACCTGGGCGAGGGCGTCGCTAAAGCTAGGCAGTGTTTGACCATCGGCTAACGCGCCGACTGGCGTAGCCCACTGACTCATTTCCAAAGGAAAGGAAATCAGCAGCACCACATAGCCGATCATGGCCGGGTTGAACGGGTTATAGCCGAGGCCGCCATACAAGTGCTTGGCGACGACGATAGCAAAGAATATGCCTACCACTACCACCCACCAGGGACAGTAGGGCGGAAGCGCCAGCGCCAGCAGCACAGCAGTCACCAGGGCGCTGTAATCACGCAGGTAAAACATCACTGGCCGCTGACGCAATTTCAGCACTGCTGCTTCAAATACCACAGCGGTTGTACACGCTAGCAACAGATTCAACAGCGTGCCCGGACCAAAATACAGAGTCAGCGCAACCACACCCGGAAGGGTGGCGAGCAGCACTTGGCGCATCACACCAGCAGTGGTGTTGGCGCTGTGCGCATGGGGAGAGGTGACGCGGATAAACGACATGATCAGGTCCGCCGAAGGGGGGTAAGGCTGGCCATCATTTCTCCTGTTCCAAGTCAGCCAATTTGGCTTCCAGCTTTTCCAGGCCGGTGCGCAAAGCGTCGATGTGATCGCTGCCGCTGGCTTCGGCATCCGCCAGCTTGGCGCGGGCTTTTGCCACCCGGTCGCGCAGGGATTGCAACTGTTCCGCGTGTTTTTCTTCGGGAGACATAGTTGCAGCGGCAGCCGCTTTGGCTTGCGCCCGGGCGATGGCCGCTGCAGCGGCATCGTTTTGCGGATCGGCGGGGGATTGTGGCTGCTTTTCCAGCTCGGCGAGTTCTGCCTGAGCTTCAGCCAGTTTTGCGCGGAGTTTTTCTACGCCCTGGGTAAATGCTGCAAGGGTGGGTTTGCCCTCTCTCTCGGCTTCTTCCATCTTTTCTAGGGCAACCGCTAGGCGCTTTTCGATGGTCGCCACGGCGTTTCTTTGGGCGTCGAGTGGTGAGGCTTGAACCTTCTGAGCGACATTCTGCAAACGCTGTTCAAGGGGCAGGCTGACGCCGCGTTCCAGGTCATCCAGCTTTTTGCGCGTGTCCTCGAGCTTTAATTCCGCCTGACGCAGTTGTGCGGTGAGAGCATCGCGGCGGCTGGCATCTTCACATTCAGCGATTTGCTGCTGCAGGTGCTGTACTCGGCTCTGCGCGCTTTCCAGCTGGCGCGCCAGCTTTTTGTTTTGCGTATCCGCATCCTCTGGCGCCGCCTGCGCTTTTTCTTGGGCGCTTGCTACCGGATTGACGGTAACTACAACAGGTTTCTGTTCTTCCAGGCGCGATTTCACTTCTTCCGCAGCTTTTTTACGGGCCAGGCGTTTGGCTTCTTTCTCTGCCTCGGCTTTGGCAATGCGTTCTTTACGCTGTTCAAAACGCTCGCGGGCGCGATCGGCTTTTTGTTTTTCCGCATCTATGCGGCGAATGGTGGTTTTTGCCGCGCGGTAATACTGCACCAGGGGAATTGCGCTTGGGCAGACGAAGGAGCAGGCGCCGCATTCGATGCAATCGAACAGGTTGTGGTTCTGCAGACGTTGGTGATCCTCCGCCTGGGCGTACCAATACAGCTGCTGGGGCAGCAGGCTCGCCGGGCAGGCTTCCGCGCACATACCGCAGCGGATGCAGGCTTGAGCCGGTGGTGCCGGGGGCACTTCCGCGTGGCTCGGTGCCATGATGCAGTTGGTGGTTTTCACCACCGGCACCTGCGGGTTTTCGACGCTGTAGCCCATCATGGGACCGCCAATAATGATGCGAGCGCAGCGGCCGGCGGCGAAGCCGTGTTGCTCCAGTACATGGGCAACTGGGGTGCCGATGGGCACGTGAATATTGCGCTGCACCTCGAGGGATTCGCCGACCACGGTGGTGATGCGTTCAATCAGCGGCTCCCCGTAGCGCACGGCGCGCCACGCCGCATGGGCGGTGCCCACGTTTTGGACCAGCACGCCGATCTGCGCGGGGATCTTGCCGCTCGGGACTTCTTTGCCCGTGAGAATCTGGATCAGCTGCTTCTCGCCGCCGGAGGGATATTTGGTTGGGAATACCACCACTTCCACCGGCGTGCCTTGGGCGGCCTTCTGCATCGCCGCTATGGCTTCGGGTTTGTTGTCCTCGATGCCCACCAGAATTTCTTTGGGGGTGCCGACGATACGGGCCAGCAGCAGCGCGCCTTGAATGATTTCGTCAGCATATACCCGCATCAGCACATCGTCGGCGGTGATGTAGGGCTCGCACTCGGTGCCGTTGAGAATTAGGGTTTCCACCCGGTCGGTGGAGCGGGGGTTGAGCTTGACTGCGGTGGGGAAACCGGCGCCGCCCATACCTGCCAAGCCGGCTGCGCGGATTTTTTCCACCAGGGCGACATGATCGAGGCTGGCCGGATCTTCACACGGCTGCAGTTCAGTCCAGCGGTCTTCACCATCCGGGCGCAGCACAATACAGGGCGCTCTCAAACCGGAAGGGTGGGCAATGGGACGGTCTTCGATTGCGATGATTTCGCCAGAGGTCGGCGCGTGAATACAGGCGCTGAAAATTCCCTGGGCGTCGGCGATCAATTGGCCTTTCAAGACCTTCTGGCCGACCTGCACCGCTGGCACAGCCGGATTGCCGATGTGCTGGTTGAGGGGTAGCACCAATTCCGGCGCTAAAGGAATCGTCGCTAACGGATTGCGCAGCGACTGATGCTTGTTTTCCGGCGGGTGCACGCCGCCGTGGATGTCCCAGATCTGTCTCATGCGGCGTGATCCTGCGGGACCGATTTGTCGGTCGCGATGATATGCGGACCTTTGGCCGGTTTAGGCATTTGCCAGCCCCAATCTTTAACGGTAGTGGCGACGGGGACCATGTCGATGCAGTCGACGGGGCAGGGCTCGACGCACAGATCGCAGCCGGTGCATTCATCGGCGATTACAGTGTGCATCTGCTTGGCGGCCCCGACTATGGCGTCCACAGGGCAGGCCTGCAGGCACTTGGTGCAGCCGATGCATTCGTCTTCGCGGATAAAAGCCACTTTTTTGACATCGGCATTCGCGTCGGCGTCGGCATCCAAAGAGGGTGCATCCACGCCGAGCAGATCGGCCAATTTGTTCACTGTGGTTTGGCCGCCGGGCGGGCACTTGTTGATGATGTCGCCGTTGGCAATCGCTTCAGCATAAGGACGGCAACCGGGATAGCCGCACTGGCCGCACTGAGTCTGTGGGAGTAATTCGTCGATGCGCTCCACCAGCGGGTCGCCTTCAACTTTGAATTTCACAGCGGCAAAACCGAGCACCGCGCCAAAAAATACGGACAGTCCGCCGAGGGCGACGAGCGAGGAGATGATGGGATAGGTCAACAGCAAGTCGATCATTGGCTTACACCAGTCCAGCAAAGCCCATAAAGGCGAGGGACATAAGGCCAGCGGTAATCATGCCTACGGCGGCGCCTTTGAATGGCACCGGCACATCCGCAGCGGCCAAGCGCTCGCGCAGAGCGGAAAACAGCACCAATACCAGACTGAAACCCACCGCCGCGCCAAAGCCATAGAGGGCGGACTGGGTAAAAGTATGCGATTTGTTCGTGCTTTGCAGGGCTGCGCCTAAGACCGCGCAATTCACCGTAATCAGAGGTAGAAAGACGCCGAGTACGCGATAGAGCAGGGGGCTGGTTTTTTCGATGAACATCTTGGCGAATTGCACAACGGCGGCGATGACCAGAATAAAGGCGACCGTGCGCAGGAAGGATAATCCGAGCGGAGTGAGAATCCAGGTGTGAACCAGGTAAGTACAAATACTGGCCAAAGTGAGGACGAACGTGGTTGCTGCGCCCATGCCGATGGCGCTTTCCAGCTTATTGGAGACACCCATAAACGGGCACAGCCCTAAAAACTGGACCAATACAAAATTGTTCACCAGTACGGTGCTGAGCAGAATAACGAAGAATTCCATAGACCTTTACATAGGTACGCTTGCAAGCGGGCGCAGTTAACCGCATTCCCAGTAAAAATAAAAGCCGTCTTTACGAATATGAACGACCGGTTCTGCCGTTGATGAAATCTGAGCGGACAGTGGCTGTTAAAACTTTTGGATATAAACACCTAACTATTAATCATTTGGAAATCCTGCGATAACGCTGCTAGCCTGCGCCACCTGTTGCGTTTTCAACAGGCTTTGCGGTTATTTCAACAGTTGCGGCGGGTATATGGATCTGGAAATTGGCTACGTGGTGGCCGGCTTGTTGGTAGGTTTTGTGGTAGGGGTAACCGGTGTCGGTGGAGGCTCATTGATGACGCC
This sequence comes from Pseudomonadota bacterium, assembly GCA_023416875.1. Lineage (GTDB taxonomy): Bacteria > Pseudomonadota > Gammaproteobacteria > Pseudomonadales > Cellvibrionaceae > UBA5868. The sequence continues at coordinate 1,450 of JAEZGT010000142.1, read as the reverse complement.
GATTCTGCTGTATTTTGGGGTGCCCCCAGCCAGCGCAGTGGGTACGGATTTGCTTTATGCCGCAGTGACAAAAGCCGGTGGCGTACACGTACACCATAAGAAGGGGAACATAGACTGGCGTATCACCGGTGCTCTCGCTCTGGGAAGTTTGCCCGCTGCGGCTCTGACGCTGTGGCTGCTACACAGCATGAGCATGGAAACTGATCGCATGAACGCGCTGATCCGTACCACCTTGGGGTATGCGCTGATCTTCACCGCCGTGGCCATTCTTTTCAAACGCCAGCTGATGGACTACGGCCGCCGCAACGACAGCTGGTTTACCCGAATGAACCCAGGACAGCAGCTCTACGCCACCGTGGTGACCGGCGTTGTTCTAGGTGCGGTGGTGACCATCACTTCGATTGGTGCCGGCGCTCTCGGGACAGTCGCGTTGTTTCTGCTCTATCCGTTGCTGCCAACAGTACGATTGGTCGGAACGGAGATCGCCCACGCCGTCCCATTGACCCTCGTTGCCGGTATGGGCCACGCCGGTCTCGGCAATGTCGACTGGCCGCTGCTGGCCAATCTGCTGATTGGCTCGCTGCCCGGAATTTATATCGGCAGCCATCTCGCCAACCGCGTTGCCGACCACTATCTGCGGCCGGCTCTCGCGATCATGTTGATTTTTGTGGGAACAAAATTAGTGCTTTAGCGCGACCTTGAAGCAGAAAAAGGGGCCGCGGCCCCTTTTTTGTTTCTGCTCAGCCGGCTTGCATATAAACGTCGATGGCGGAAGTGGAGTAGCGGTCGTTCCAGAAACCCAGAGGGCGATTGGATACTGCATCCATAAACGCATGAAAGCGATCCGATTTAATTTCCGCTGTGATGAAATTATCCTGCGTCATAGCACCCGGAAACAATTGCGCCTCGCGACCTGAGCTGCCCACGATAATATTGCCACGCAGAACCACTGCGGTGTTGATGTTGGATGAGGTCAACGCCAGCGGATGCATGTTTTCGCTCTGTTCGATTTTGTCAGTGCTGTAGTTGAAGACATTTTCCTCAATCAACAAACCGTTGGCCGCCTCGATATGTAATTTGGCAAGGTTCGCAACCGCGGAGTCATCAACCCAGATATTTCGGCGCAAGCGGATATTTTCGGGCTTTGCGTTGTTTCGTGCTTTGACAATGATCGTCATTTGAGAAAACTTGTTGTCTTCAAAAAGAATGTTCTGATTCGCACCCCATAAAACGATATCCGCACGCCCAGGGGTGGCTTCGGTACTAACAGAAGATTCTTCGGAAGAAAATTCCAGTCCCATAATCTGCACGTTGGCGAGATTGTTCTGAAAAATATGCAGCGCGCTGCCGGAGCTGATGACTTTAGGGCGCGCACCGTTCATGCCGTAGTACGCGAGCACTGCCGGTTCCTCAAGACTGCGCCCCGAATTCAAACCGAGCAGGGTTTCAT
>JAEZGT010000019.1 GCA_023416875.1 Pseudomonadota bacterium | reverse complement strand
GGATATTGTTTTGCCCGGTGAAATGAAAGCGATTTTGACTCAGGTGGTGGAAGCGCAAAAAATGGCGGAAGCCAATCTGATCAAGCGCCAGGAAGAAACCCAGGCGACCCGCTTATTGCACAACACCGCGAAGGTCATGGAAGGCAACCCGGTGTTGTTGCGCTTGAAGGAACTGGAAGTTCTGGAAAAAATCACCGCGCGTATCAACACACTCAACGTTTATGGCGGTCTGGATGGCGTAATGAACGATATGGTGCGATTGACCGAGCGAACAGCTAAGGCGTGAAAAAAAGCCCGCAAATAAATCTGCGGGCTTTTTTCTGTTTCGTGTTACTTCAATTGATATCCACCAAATACTCATAAATCGCGTTGTACCACTTCGCCCCCATACGCGCATAACCTTGCGCATTTGGGTGAATACCATCCGCCAGTTCGTTGCTGGGGAAACCGGTATTCTGGTCGACGAATATCACATTCTTTTCTTGATTAATACGCTGATTAACCACAGTCGCAAGTTGCGAGTTGTATTGATTTACGTTGTTCGCCATTTGCGGCCAGGGGATGATGTTGGACACCACGATCAGTGCGTTCGGCAAGCGCGTGGTTAAATCGTCGATCAAGCTGCCTAGGCGGTCGGGGGCGCCGGTGGGACCGTTCCACATGTCGTTGGTGCCGGCGTGTAGAAGCACAATATTCGGGTTATCGCGCAAGGCCTGGTTTTTTACGCGGTTGTGAATTTGTGCAATGGTTTCACCGCTGACGCCTTCGTGATTTTTTGGAAATGGCACATTGCCAACCATGTTGGGACCATTCGAAAAAGTGCCAACAAAAGTGATATCCACTCCCGCCTCAAGCGCCAGTCTGAACAACTCAATGCGATAACCGCCGCCTCCGGTTACGCCCAATCCATCGGTAATGGAGTCCCCCAGCGGGAGAATTCTGCAGGGTGAATCGCTCGGGCAGAACTGTGACAAGCTGCCGGAAGAGGAGCTGCTGGATGAGCTGCTACTGCTAGAGGAACTGCTACTGCTAGAGGAACTGCTACTCGAACTGCTGGAGGATGACGACGAGCTTGAAGAACTGGATGAGGAGGAACTGGATGATGAACTGCTTGATGATGAGCTGCTGGGAGAAGTGTTGCCGCCACCACAGGCGGTCAATATCAGGGTTAGCGCCAGAGCAACGCAGCCTCCACGCAAATTGAATTGGGTGCGCATGGTTTTTTCCTCTAGTTATAGAGTGGTTATTGATTAGTAATGATGCGTCGGAAATTTTGCAGCAGTTGCAGGAGCGCGAACATGCGCGTTTGTGGGATTTGTGAGGCTTTCGAAGGTATTTGGCAGCGATTATTCAGGAAGAATTTTGCGGAATTTTTTTGAGCGAATAGTCCGTAAGTTACACGCTAAAAAACTCGATCTGATAATTATGGGAATTCTGATAAATCTTTACGTAGGATTATTTCGAGAATAAAAAAGGGCGCCGGAGCGCCCTGGGGAATTTCAACAAATGCGATCAGAGGCCTTGGAGTGCTTCCCAAACGCCGTCATACGCCGGTTTGGTTTGAAGGTCGCTATTCCACAGCAAAGGCCAATCAACCATATCTAAGCCGTTCTCTTGATAGTCGGAATACCAGCTGTGATTATCGGCAACACCCCAAACGGTAATGCCGCCGCGGCGGGCGGGAGGCACGTCGGTCAGGTACGCGGCAACAATGGATTTATAGCGCTGTTTCTGTTGTTGCAAGCAGCTGCTGTCACAGCTTTGTTCGATGCGCGGCGGATCGGAATAGGCATTGTTGGTGCGCACATCCAATTCGGTGATCTTGATTTTGAGATTGGGGTCCAGCTCCAAAATCGCAGCCCAGGATGCACGAATATCGGCGAGGGAAGGCCAATCCGGCAATACGTGCATTTGGAAACCTACGCCGTCAATCGGTATATCATTGTTCAACAGCTCGGTGATCAGAGTGACCAGGGCCTCGGTTTTCGCTCCATTTGCCTCAGTGTTGTAGTCGTTGTAGTACAGGTCGACATCCGGGTCTTCTTCGCGCGCCCAGCGGAATGCATTAATGATGTAGTCGATGCCCTCGTACTGGCTGTAGAACACGGAATTACGGTAGGGCTCGCTACCGTCGCTCAAGGCTTCGTTAACCACATCCCAGCTGTCTAATTGACCGCGATGTTTTCTCGCGACCCCACGCACGTGGGCTTCATAGCGCTCACGGAAATTGGCATCTGGTGTGCGTGCCCAACTCGGCAATTGATAGTCGGGGTGCCAAACCAAGGCGTGACCGTGTACGCCGATATTATTTTGATTCGCCCAGCTGATCATTTGCTCCGCTTCCGCGTTCGCGAAAGTGGTTTCGTTGTAGTAGCTCATCTTCATATTATTTTCAGCGCTGATTTGGCTGAAATTAGCCGCCACGATGGTTTGGATCGCGGTGTTGGCCAGCAGATTGGCGTTGCGCGAATTGTCGAGCGCCACGGCTACCCCAATTGGGAAATCCACTGCGCTCGCGAGGCCTTCGCCGAGTTCCGGGTCGGGACCTGGTTCAACGGGTTCCACTTCGCCGTAAATTTCCAAATTGTCGAGATAGAAACTGACGGTTGCGAATTCATCGGGCGTTTCGAAAATAAAAGCTTCGAATTGTCCTGCCGGAACATAGGTGCCGCTCAGCTGAGTCCACTCGCTGGAAGTGACGGTGCCGCTGGCGATTTCGGTGTACTCGTTATAAGTGGTGTCATCTGCGTCATCCACGAGTTTGCCGGTGATTTTCACGGTTGCGGTGGGCGTGTCCTCAGCGAGTTTTACCCACACGGAAACGTCGTAGGAATTTCCGGGCGTCAGCCGCAAGCTGTAAGTGGCTCCCTGCCAGGAAGCGGTGCGACCGGTAACGGCAACGCTGGCGGTGCCCGCGTATTGTTCGTCGGTGGTGCGCTGAACTGTTGCGCCGCGAGACGCCCAGTTGGCGATACCGCTTTCGACATCACCGTTGATAGCCAGATTATCGCCCTGTGGAACGCCGCTGGAGCTGGACGAGCTGCTTGATGAGCTCGATGTGCTGGATGATGTGCTGCTAACGCCGGAAGAACTGGAAGAGCTCGAAGAACTGCTGGAAGTGGAACTACTGGAACTGGAACTACTGGAACTGGATGATGAGCTGCTTGAAGACGTGGTTGGATCAGGGTCTTCGACCGCTCCACACGCTGCCAGAGTTCCGGCGAGCACAGCCAGGCAGCCATAACGGCTGATGGCCGCCGTCAGAGCGCGGTAATTGAATGGTGACATGATGAGGATTCTCCTATAGATCGTGGCGATAATTGTTTTTTGTACTGACGCGCGGGCGAAGCGAGGGAGCTGCGGTGATTGCGTTAAGCAATCGCTGGGGACAAGGCGGTATGAATTATATTATTTATGAACATCTTCACGCTGTTTATGTGCCGCGTCGCTCGAAACTTCGCCCGTATTAATATACGGGCAAAAAATTCATGACGAGCATCACAAAAGTTAACTTGTGAGGACAGTCAAAATAAATTCTGCATTCGCTTTGGTTTTGATAAAAAAAAGAAAGAATGCAGTTAAAAAATAAATATTGGCGGCGTGTTAAAACGCATATTGTGCGCGAAAAGTCAGAGATTCTCCCTTGCCTGACTCTTCAAGAATCGGACTTTCCACGTCTGATTTCGCTGCGTGCAGCATCAGCCTCACACGCCCGGTCGCGTAGTAGTTAACGCCCACGGTAATGGTGTCGGCTTGGACGGTATTTTCAAAATCGTCGAGATCGATGGTGCTGCTGCGCACCACCACTTCCCAGGCCCCAGATTCGCGATTCGGCTTCACACCACTGAAGGAGCCTTTTTTATAGGGGCGCGACTCGCCGGTCAGAAAATAGCTGGCCAGCACATAATGGCCGGAATAAGTGGTGCTCTCTGGTGTTACACCATCGACGTCGATGGGAGTGATTTCCTGTTCCATCCACTCGCCCTGAATGGAAAACGGACCAAATACCGCAGCAGCTTCGAGAGAGAATTGAGTGACGCTGTCGGTATCAATACGGCGGCTTTCAATGATGTTGGCTGCTGCATCGACTTCCAGCGGCTCATTGATCCGATAGCGGGTTTCCCCCATATCTCGCTCCGAGAAGCTGGCGCCGAGGTGAATTAACCGGGTCTCAGTATTCACTGGATGCAGCGCGAGGCGTCCGGTAAAGGCGTAGCTATCCAGGCCCTGCTCATCTTCCGTTGCACGGAATACACCGGAATAGAATGTGTAACTGTCGCGCGCGCGGGAAAACTGCAGGCCGGGATTGCGGCCGGGTTTAAAGGCTTCAGTGACAATACTGCGCTCGACGGTGTTGATGCTTTTTGAGCCGGTGGAGTTTTCAAGGCCGAAGGGC
>JAEZGT010000386.1 GCA_023416875.1 Pseudomonadota bacterium | reverse complement strand
TTCGTCGAGGTGGACCGCGCAACGTCCGGTTAGTCCGGTCCGACGAACCCTATGCTATAACAACCGTGGTGTCGAATAACAGAAGGGTTGCGCCGCTGCGGGGCTTTCGTTAGTCCGCAGCCGTGGGCGAGGGTTCCGAAGCAAATGAGAACCCGTTAACTCAATCGCCATCCGCTGCTGCCTGCCTTGTCATTCATCCGCCCGAACCTGCAGTTCATCTGATTCAAGCGTTTCGTAACGTTTTGCCAGTTTGCCCATCCATCGGTTTTGTACGGCGCAAGATCCAGCACTGACTAGACTTTAAAGATGCTATCGCCGATTTGAGCCCCATGTCTTCCGAGCACCAAAAAGTCATAGCTATTGAGGATCTTCGCGTCGGGATGTTGGTTACCAAGCTGGATATTGCTTGGCTGGACAGCCCGTTTCTGAGCCATACCCGCGCGATCAAAGATGTGGCGGACATCCAGGCTTTGCGACAGGCCGGGGTCAAGACGGTGACCATAGATCCGGCCCGAAGCATTGCGGCGGCGCCGGAGGTGAAAGTGGGAACACCGCCTGCACCAAAGTCGGCGCCGGAGACTTCCGCGCCGGCGGAAGAAGTCGCGGAAGCACGGGCTCCCATCAATACCAGCTTTGACCGCGAGTTGCAGGTTGCGGTGAAGCTGCGCAGTGAAATCAAAAAGGCAGTGGAAAATCTGACCCGGGCACTGGAACTTGGCGCACCTGTTGATGTGGCGGAACTGATACCTCTGGTAGATCGCACCCTGGACAGCCTGGAGCGCAACGACCAGGCGCTGATGAGCCTAGTGCACCTCAGCCGCAAGGCGCACAAGCTTGCTGACCATGTGTTTGGGACCTTTTGCTTGGTGTTGAATCTGGCGCTCATGCGCCGAGTTCCGGAAACAGAGCGCGAACAGCTGGGCTTGGCAGCCTTGCTGCACGAAGCGGGCTGGACGCAGTTGCCCCTGAATCTGATTGGTAGACACACGCGCTATACCTCTACCGAACGGGCGCTAGTACAAAAGCACACACTCATCGGCAACCAGATTCTCAGCCATTCGGAATTGCCGGAACTGACTCGGCGGATAGTGGCGGAACACCACGAACTGCTGGATGGTTCCGGCTATCCAGCGGGGCTCCGCAGCGAACAGATTCACCCACTCAGTCAGTTTCTTATAGTGGTGGACACCTACGAAGAGCGGGTTCACCAGCTGACGGACGAGCCTGGCATGACACCCACCAATGCGTTGCGTTCTTTATATCTGGATGCTGAACGCGGGCTTTTAGCGCCACATCTGGTGGCGTCGCTGATCAGTCTGCTGGGAATCTATCCTCCGACCGCTGCAGTTTTGCTGAACACCGGTGAGCGAGGGGTGGTCCGCCAGCGCCATTCGGATGCCCCCTTACAACCTCTTGTGGCGATTCATTACGACCCGGCTGGCCATGTCCTGGAACCGCCGCTGCTGGTTGATCTGCGGCAGACGATAGGCGACCGGCGCGCCATAACAGGCGCCTTTGATCCCAACGCTTCGGGCGGCCAACAGTGGCGTCGCTTGGTGCTGTCCGAGGAGAAGTTGAGAATTGGATAATGTCATGAGCAATGTGAATGCCTCTGCCGGCGTCAATTTGGCTGCAGAAGCGCTGTCCTGGTTCTCCGCTTGGCCGGACGGACTCGTGGTTGCCGACCCCGACTGCAAAGTGCAATACGTTTCCGCCAAGGCCGCAGAACTCCTAGGTTGGGTGACTACGGAAGTGCAGGGACGGCACCTTCACGCGCTGCTGTGCCCCACTGACCGGGGCAGCGCCCATTCCCCTGACGACTGCCCGTTGTGCTGGGAGGAAAACGCCGGCGAGATCCACAGCAGTTATTGGGTCACTCGTAAGGGGATCAACGTTAGTGTGGATTACCGCGTGAGTCCCTTGCCAACGGGTGGGCGCATTCTGAGTTTTTACGACAACCGTGCCCGTACTCACAGTTACCGCGAAATGGTGAAATTCACCGAGTATGTCGAGTGCAGCCCCGCACCTATTGCGGAATTTGACTGCGACGGCCAATTGCTGTTTGGCAATCCTGCACTGCAAGAACAGCTGCTATTGCACGGCTTTGATGACCGCGGCGCAGCGCGTATCTGGCCGCAGGAGCTGGCGGCCTTGTGTCGTCAGGCCTGGCACCGAGGTGACGTCATTAACGATGTGGAAGTCCGTGTCGATGACAATTGGTACCGCTGGCATTTCCATCCGTTGGCGACCGGTGACCAACCCTCTGTGCTGGCTTATCTCTTCGACATTACTGAGCAGAAAGCGGCGCAGATCCAGTTGGCCAAAGACAAAGCCGCGGCGCGGCGGGATTTTTTCGCCAAGATGGTGCATGAATTGCGCACCCCGCTGAATGCCATCATCGGCTTCTCCCAGGTGCTGGCGCGGTGTTTGGACGGAGTCTTGAATGAGCGCGATCAAGCCAGCTTGCGCGCCATACGCGCTGCGGGTTTGCAGTTGAATGAGCTGGTCTCGGATACTCTCGATATCGCCAAGATTGAAGCGGGAAAAATGACGCTGGAGGAGGAGAGGTTCAGCCTGGCCAGTGTGTTCGATTCGTTTCAGGAACAGGTGATGACCTTGGCGACTGCCAAAGAGCTTGTCTATCAATGCGAGTATGACCCCGCGTTGAATGTGTATTCGGATGCGCGCAAGGTGCGGCAGATCCTGCTCAACCTCATCGCCAACGCTATCAAATACACGCTTGAGGGCAGTGTGGGAGCGCGGGCGTTTCAACGAGAACCTCACCGTTTGGTGCTGGAAGTGTGGGATACCGGCATCGGCATCCCAGAGGAGCAGCGCGATAAATTATTCCGCGCCTATCAACAAGTGACCGAAGAGCGTAACAAGGGTATTCAGGGAACCGGTTTGGGCTTGGCATTGGTGGCGGAACTCGTGGCCATGCTCGGTGGAACCATCGACATGGAAAGCGAAGTGGGCCGAGGCAGTAAGTTCCGCGTTACCTTGCCTATCCGTTTTTGATCAACTTCTATTTGCTGGCGATCATAGGCGCCAATCGGGATCTTTTCCCGCCTCTTATCATCCAATCACTGCCCCTAAGTGAGCCGTCGATCACTGCATAGATTACAGGTGGCCTGCAGAATGCTAAGCAGTCTGCTTCCAATAACAACGCGGCCTGAGGTCGCCCGTTACAGCCGAAAATTTATGCCAATATCCCGTCTATTAACTTCTTGCTCGGCCACTGGCGCAGCGGTCTGGATACTCTTACAACTCGCGGCCTGCGGCGGTGGTCAGGAGCAGACCATCACCGCCAACGAGCCTCCGGTGGCAGTGATTGCCGTCAGTGCGGAGCGCGGCGAAGCGCCGTTTACCGTCGAGTTCAGCGGTGGTAAATCTTACGATGACGATGGCAGTATTGCCGCGTATCAATGGACTTTCCCCGGCTCTGACACGGCCAATGACGCCGTGGTCCGACGCACCTTCAATCAGCCGGGCAATTATTCGGTGACATTGCGGGTGACCGATGACGATGGGTTGATCGCTGAGAAAAGCATTACCGTTACCGCGCTCGCGACTAATTCCCGCTTTCGTATTGGCGGAGTGATTACCGCTATGCCGTACACGGATGTGGATGGCGACGTGAACGATCCTTTTGCCGATTACTTCGATAATGACGGTCACACCTCTGCCAATTACCAATCAATTTCCAGCCCTGTTTTGCTCAATGGTTTCGCCACCGCAACCCAAACCGGTCAAGTGTCCGACGCTTTCTCCTTCGAAGCTGACATCCATGATATTTATTCGGTGGAGCTCAAACAGGGGGATTTTGTCTCTATGCAGGTGGTCGACTTCGCCCAGGGGGATCTGGATCTGTCCTTGATCGATCACTCTACCTACGATGTGGTCGGCGTCTCCGAAGGCAGAGGCGAATTCGAGTCCATCGCGGTGCCGCAGGACGGGCGCTATCTCATCATGGTTAATGCAGCGTCCGGTCGCTCTCGCTATTTGCTCAAAGTCGGCAAGACGTCCTTGGTGAGCGGACCTGAGGCAGCGGGTCAGAGCGTGGATTTCGAGCCGGATCAGGCGATATTCAAACGCAACAGCAATTTTGTCCGCAGCCAAAGTCTGCTGGAGCAGGCGCAACTAAGATCCACTCATCGCGGCGACAAGCGCGCCGCGCTAGCGTTTCTCAATTCCATAAACCCGCAGACCCAGGCGGTGCTGCAGCTCAGCGCCAACGACAGTGGTTTCGAAAAGCAGCTGATGCAGAAGAACCCCGCCGCTGCGGCCAAATTGCGCACGCTTAAGGCGATTAAGCGCCTGCGCCAGCAACCCGATATTGAATACGCCGAACCCAATTACCGCGTGCGCTCGATGCTGACCCCCGCCGACCCGGCCTACGTGTACCAGTGGCATTACGGTGCTATCAATCTGCCGCAAGCGTGGAATATCACCACCGGCAATTCAGACGTAATAGTGGCCGTGGTGGACTCGGGCGTGTTTATGAATCATCCCGATCTGCAGGGTCAGCTGGTGCCGGGTTACGACTTTATTTCCTCGACGGATACCTCCAACGACGGTGACGGTATCGATCCCGACCCCTCGGATCCCGGTGACAGCGTGCAGGTGGGCAGTAGCTCCTGGCATGGCACCCACGTAGCGGGAACCGTGGCGGCGGCGTTGAATAACAACGAAGGCGGTGTTGGCGTTGCCCCAGGGGTCAGGGTGATGCCACTGCGTGCCATGGGGCGGGGCGGCGGTCTTAGCTACGACGTGCTGCAAGCCGTGCGCTACGCCGCCGGGATGGAGAATGACAGCGGTACCCTGCCGGCGCAGCCAGCGCAGATCATCAACCTCAGCCTGGGCGGCGGCGGTTATTCTCAGATGGCCCAGGATCTGTATCGGACCGTGCGCAACCGCGGCGTCTTCGTCATAGCGGCTGCCGGCAATGAGAATTCCACGGAACCCATGTATCCCGCCTCTTACACAGGGGTGGTATCGGTGGCGGCCAGCGATTTCCGCGTCGAGCGCGCGCCCTATTCCAATCGCGGTCCCTTTGTCGACGTCACCGCGCCCGGCGGCAATATGTCCGCCGATCGCAATAACGACGGCTATGCCGACGGCATTTTAAGTACGGGAGTGTTGGAGTCGGCCTCCGGCCTGGATAAAAGCTATGTGTTCTATCAGGGTACGTCCATGGCTTCGCCCCATGTGGCGGGAATTGTGGCCCTGATGAAGTCCGTCTACCCAGGGTTGACGCCTGATGATTTCGACAGTCTGTTGGCCTCCGGCACCATCACAGACGACAAAGGAGAGACCGGCCGGGATGACAGCTATGGCTACGGTCTGATAGACGCCTATCGTGCGGTGGAAGCGGCGCGTACGCTGGCCGCCGGGGGTACCACGGCGGCGCTGGTGACAAACACCAGCATATTAGTCTTCGAGGATGATGTGGCGGAGCAGATGCTCCGCGTCGAGGTCATCGGCAACGGGCTCGTCAGCGTGACCGGCGTTCAGGCTTCCGAATCCTGGTTGCAGGTGACGCCGCAGCAGGTGAATGCCAGCGGTATCGGCACCTATGCAGTTTCGGTCAACCGCAATGGTCTGCAGGATGGTCTCTACAGTGGCTCGGTAGAATTTGCCACTGACATAGGCACCGTCGTGAAAGTGCAGGTGAATATGCGTGTGGGAGAGTTTGTGCCGGTAGGTAATGCCGGTTATCTCTACGTGCTGCTGATCGACGCGAATCTCGGCGCCGTGGTGATGGTGGGGCAGGGTGCCGCCGTGGAAGGGCAATACACCTATCATTTTGACGATGTGCCCCTGGGCGATTACTACATAGCCGCAGGATCGGACGTCAACAATGATGGCTATGTTTGCGAACTGGGCGAGAGCTGTGGCTTCTATCCATCGCTGGGCGAAGAGGCGGTGATACGGGTGGACAACAATAGAAGCGATCTCAATTTCCCGGCCGGTATATCACCCGTTATCAGTACCAGCAGCACCGAAGGCGGGCCTATTGGGTTCTCCCGCGTGCTTTATCAATATTGATTGATCGCCATTCGGGGCGGCATTACTAC
>JAEZGT010000371.1 GCA_023416875.1 Pseudomonadota bacterium | reverse complement strand
GTTTGAAACTGCTGCAAACCGCCGCGCAAGTGCTAGGCGCTGACTCCGATATCGAAATTGTCGAAGCCCACCACCGCCACAAGGTCGACTCACCCTCCGGCACCGCTTTGCGCATGGGCGAGGTGATCGCAGATGCCTTGAATCGCGACCTGGATAAAGTCGCTATCTACGGCCGCGAAGGCCAGATAGGTCCACGCCAACGCGACACTATCGGCTTTGCCACCGTGCGCGGCGGCGACGTAGTCGGCGACCACACCGTCATGTTTCTCGCAGAAGGTGAACGCGTCGAAATCACCCACAAAGCCTCCAGTCGCCTATCCTTCGCCCGCGGCGCCGTGCGCGCGGCTATTTGGCTGCAGAATCAGAAAAAAGGTGTGTTCGATATGCAGGATGTGTTGGGACTCAAATGATCCAATTAAAATTGTCCGTCCGCCCTTACAGCGGTTAAACTTTAACCGCTGTCATTCACAAGGAGGTTCCATGAAAACTCTAACTGCCATTCTCGCTCTTCTCTCGATAAGCATCTCTGGCTTCGCCGAAATCACCATTGACGATCTCCCATATATCGTAGGCACCCCGCTGGTGGAGCGGGTCGACGATATTCCGGTTTGGAGTGTGCTGGAATATGAGGAGGAAAATGGGGTTGTGCAGTGGGCTTGGTTGGATAATCTGGGGCAGATTGCGTATTTGGCCTATCCAAGCAGTAGTGATGCCCAGATATTTCCCGATGGGTTTGAACTAAACAAGAGTCCTGAGACTATCGTTATCTCAATTAGGGCAGGAGAATCTCAGGAATGGCACTTCACCAGATTTGGCGGAGAGGTGGTCCTCAGAGGGGCCAATGCAACGGTGTCCTACCAGCCTGAGTTGGCCGAAGCAACAACTCGGGGGAATACTTACCAGCTCCACGATACCCGTACATTAAATCTGAGTGGTAACGCGACCGCCCTCTTCGTTGCATCTGGACAGATATTAGCAATCGCTGGCACAGAATCTGATGACAGTTTGCAGGGACCAAACACTGAGAATATCTGGAAGTTGACGGAAAAATCATCAGGCATCCTAGCAACTGGTGGTGAACAGAGCTCACTTATTGAATATTCATCAATAGAGACGTTAGTTGGTGGAGGCATGAATGACACGTTCGAGATCTCCACACCCGAAGTGGACCTACCCTCCATTGACGGAAACGGAGGAGCAATTCTAATTACTGCCGGTACACTAGTGATTGGTGATGGCCCGGGTCTTGGAAACGGAATTTCAGAAAGTCCGTGGATAGGTTCAATCATCTGTCCTGGTTCTGGCGTAACCATTAGTTCCGACCCAAACCTTTCGGAATCCGAATCTACGTGCTTGATCGGCGGTATTATCTCTTCGCCTATAACCCTACCCGACTTAGGTCATGGAGTATTAACACCCTGCAGGCTTCCAGAGCCTCACGAATATACCGGCGAGAAAAAAGTCTTATGCGGAGAAAATTGGGTAGAACTCAGCGACGAAGAATGGGCCAGTCTAACCGCCAATTCAGACTTGCAGCCTATCGCTGAAGTACCTCAAGAACAAAATCAACCAAAGAAAAAGAAATCCAAAGGCGGCTCAATTCCATTTTCAATACTACAGCTGCTCTTGCTGGTATTGATTTTTCAAAGACGCTCCAATCCCTGACTATCACATTGAAACCCCACCGCCCGCGGCTACGCCGGGCGGAGCCAACTCATCCTCCAAATCCCCGCCGATCAATTCCCAGCTTCTTCATCCGCGACGCCAGTGTTGTAGGTTTTATGCCGAGTAAGTGCGCCGCGCCGTCTTCGCCGTAGAGTTTGCCGCGAGTGCGCTGCAGGGCGTTGATTATGGCTTGGTAGCGCAGGGCCTCGCAGTCGGATTCGGTGATGGATTCGGTCGGTGGCGGATTGAGCGAAGCGGTGTGCGAGGGGCGGTTGCCGCTTAGCAACGGCAAATCCTCCAATATTAATTTTTCCCCACGACTCAAAATCACCTGGCGCTCGATGAGATTTTCCAGTTCGCGAATATTTCCTGGCCAGCGATAATTCTGCAGGCGCTGCATCTGCGCGACGGAGATGCGCAACTCCGGCTTATTGAAACGCTCGCAGGTTTTTTTCAAAAAATGGCTGATCAACAAAGGAATATCATCGCAGCGATCACGCAAGGCGACGGAGTGGATGGGAAACACATTCAAACGAAAATACAGATCCTCGCGGAATTTCCTCTCTTGCACTAGTTTTTGCAGATCGCGGTTGGTAGCGGCGATTACCCGCACATCCACTTTTTGCGTGGTGGCATCGCCGACTTTTTCAAATTCATTGTCCTGCAGCACGCGCAAAAGCTTTGCCTGCAAAGCCAGTGGAATTTCCCCCACCTCATCGAGAAACAGAGTGCCGCCGTCGGCGAGTTGAAAACGGCCCGGCCGATCCTGCAGCGCGCCGGAAAAGGCGCCGCGCACATGGCCGAAAAATTCGCTCTCGAATAATTCTGCGGGAATTGCTGCGCAGTTGACACGCACCAACGGCCGACTCTGGCGATCGCTCGCAGTGTGGATAGCGCGGGCGATTAATTCTTTACCGGTGCCGGATTCTCCGGTGATCAATACAGTCGCATCTGTGGGCGCAACTAAACGGATTTGATGCAGAATGCGTTGAATGGGGAGGCTGCGCCCGACGATTTGATAGGCGTTATAACCCGCGCTGATTTCCTCCTGCAAATAGGCGTTTTCCAATTCCAGGCGCTGTTTGAGTTGCTCCACTTCCGCGAGCGCGTTGCGCAATTTCGCCTCGGCCTCGCGACGGTCGGAAATATCGCGAAAAATCACCACAGCTCCGGCCAGGCGACCATTATCCAGAATGGGTGTACTGGTATATTCCACCGGCAGAGGCCGTCCCGTTTTGCTCCAAAAAACCTCGTTATCGACTTTATGTATCGCGCCATCTTTAAAGGCAGCATAAATCGGACAGTCTTGCACGCAATAATCGGAACCGTCACCGTGACTGTGGTGAATCGCCGCGTGGACATTGTGGCCGATCAATTCTTCCGCTTTATATCCCAATATGCGTTCTGCAGCGGGATTGACGAAGGTGGTGTTGCCATCCACATCGACACCGTAGATGCCCTCTCCAGCAGCGCTGAGGATCAATTGATTTTCTTTCTCGATCTGCTGAAAAACTTCGTGAATGCGCGGCCACTGCAACAGGCCAAAACGGTGGTGGCGCTGTGCGCTGTTTTTTATCCGCCAAATCTGCATTTTCTCTCGGTCGCGCAGCAGGAGGCACAATAGACGTCTCCGCTGGACCACGAGAGTTTTTGCGCTGACCTCCACAGGCAACTCCCGCCCTTCCAACGATAGGCTCAGCTGCTCGGTCATGCCTTCGCCGAGTTCGTCCACCTCCTGGGTGAATGCCACCAAATGCCCAAGGTTGCATCCGAACAGTCGACTTGCCGGCGCCAACAAAAAGCGCTCTGCACCAGGACCGAGCATATGGAGAAATTTTCGATTGGCAAATTCAACGCTATCCGTAATGGGATTAATGATAAGCACGGCTTCTGGCATGCCTTCCAGCAGCGCAAAATCGAGGTGTTTCGTAGTGGTCATAGGGGCGTCTTTTCATTTAGAAACACCCGAAGCAACGAAAAATCGTGCCAGGTTATGACGCGCGAGGAAAAGGCTCCTCCCGAGGGAGGAGCTTTGGATCAGTGCAACATCTGTCGGTGATCGGCGATATCCAGCTCGCGCACGCTTTCCATTAATCCCTGCAAGGGAATGCGGATCCAGGTAGGACGATTATTGGCCTCATACACTATTTCGTAAGCCGCCTTTTCCAAAGTAAACAGCTTAATCAAAGCCTCCTGGCCGGAGGCATGTTGCCAACGATGGCCAATCCGAACCGCAGCACTTTTATAGGCTTTGAGAAAACGTTCGCATACGCTTTGATGGAAGTTCTGCAGGAATTCAAGGTGCATCGCTCTCACCCGCTCGTTTTCAAACAGACTGTTGCGTTCGGCTGCTGTTGCGGTGGCGTAATGGAACGAGCGCAATATACCCGCAACATCTCGATAGGGGCTGGCTTTGCCGGAGCGGTCGCTCACCTCGCGCATGGGCTCGCCTTCAAAGTCGATAAAATAGGCGTCATCCTGCGAGACCAAAATTTGCCCCAAATGCAGATCGCCGTGAATACGGAACAGTAGCGAGCCCTCGCCTTTCTCCGCCAAGTCCGCAATGACTTTGAGCAGTTCATGGCGGCTGCGCAGCAATGCTTCAGCGTCGCGCCGGTCGGCATCCGCCAGTGAACCGCGCAACTCCTCCAGGTGATCCAGCGCACGCTGCACCTGCATCCCTACCGACTCCGCCCAGCGCTGACAGTGCTCGTGGGAGGCGACTACCGGCGCAAATGCGGGATCTTCCCGCGCAGCTAAAACCTGATGCATTTCGCCCAGACGCTTGCCAATGACCTCTGCAAACCGGGCCAGTGTTTCCACCGCCTCCGCTTGATGAGCCTCGTGCTCCTGGGCGTGCTCGGCGTCCAGGGACTGCAGAGCGGCCATATCCTGGCTGTAGCGCTCCAGCCTCTCCAATCCCCATTCCCATGCGTTGCCTTGATTTGGGATGTAGCCCTGCAGCACGGCGAGTACCGTAGGCACCTGCTGCTCATCCAAACGGTAGACATAGCCAAGCAAAGGAGCGGTGTGGGTGAACCCGCCTTCGGTTAGGGCGCCACTCATATCCACTTCGGGATGACGCCCGGTAAATAAGCGGCGCAACATTTTCAACACCGCGCGCTCACCTAAAATCACCGAGCTGTTGGATTGCTCAACCGCGAGGGTGCGTACCTCCAAGTCCTTGGCAATCAGATCCACACCTTCTAACGCGGCGGTGCTCTTGAAAATCAATTGGCCATCAGACGATGCGCTGGGAGGTAATGCACCAGAAGGCAATTCACCAGAAGGTAATGCGTTAGACGTTTTTTCCAACGACATACCGGTGGTGCCGCCGGTGGTGATGGCTTCTACCAGTGAGCGGGCGAGAAATTCCGAGGCGATGCCGTCGGTCAATACACCGACGCGCTGACGTCGCCGCACTCTCGCCAACGCCAGCTGATGCGCCAAAGCAGGTACGGCGTGATCCTCGTAAAAGATCGTCAACGGAATTTGATAACGCTGGGTTTGTGAAGAGAACTGCGCAGTGGTTTCCACTTCGATATCAGTCAGCATGATCTGCGCGCACTCCGCACCGGGATCGGCATTAATCGAGCGGGGCAGCAGCGCGGCTTCTTTTATGTGCACAGATGTCAGCCGCATACCTTTGCCACCAAACCAACGGCGTTTGGCCAAGTAGGCCGGCAGCACATCGCGCTCAAGGGTTGCGCGAGCGGCAGGCTCCAGCAGATCGCGCAAATCATTGCGCAGCACAAATGTCAGGTGCTCCGGCAGTGGTTCCGGCGGTGCGCGGTACCAATCCGGATGCTGAGTTTCATCGGCGAGCAGGAACCAATAAAAACCGTAGGGTGGCAATGTGAGCAGGTAATGCAACTCGCCAATAGGCGGGAATGCGCTGCCGCCAATCATTTCCAATGGCACCAACCCAGCATACGCGGACAGATCCAACTCCACCGCCTGGGCTGCGCGGGACACATTGGCCAGACACAAAATCGTTTCGCGCTTGCCGCTGCTATTTTCATATTCGCGCAAATAAGCGAGTACACGGCGGTTACTGGGATACAGCATTTTGAAATTGCCGCATCCAAACGCTCTGTAGCGTTTGCGCACCTCTAACATCTGGCGCATCCAGTTCAGCATAGAGTGAGGATCGCGGGCCTGCGCCTCCACATTAACCGAATTGAAACCGTACAGAGGGTCCATAATCGCTGGCAGCATCAATCGCGACGGATCCGCTTTTGAAAATCCACCGTTGCGATCCGGCGTCCATTGCATGGGTGTGCGCACACCGTCGCGGGCACCGAGATAAATATTGTCGCCCATCGCAATTTCGTCACCGTAATAAATAATTGGGGTGCCGGGCATGGAAAAAAGCAATGAATTCAGTAATTCAATGCGGCGGCGATCGCGCTGCATCAAAGGCGCGAGGCGGCGGCGTATACCGAGATTCAAACGCGCCCGATTCTCCGCTGCATATTGATTCCATAAATAATCCCGCTCCTTATCCGTCACCATTTCGAGCGTTAACTCATCATGATTGCGCAGGAAAATCGCCCACTGGCAACTTTCAGGAATCTCCGGCGTCTGCCGCAAAATATCCGTAATAGGAAAGCGATCCTCTTGCGCGAGCGCCATATACATGCGCGGCATTAATGGAAAATGGAATGCCATATGACATTCGTCGCCACCGCCGAAATATTCCTGAGTGTCCTCCGGCCATTGATTCGCTTCCGCCAACAACAGGCACCCAGGATAATGATTATCCACCTCGGCACGGATGCGTTTCAGAATGGCGTGAGTTTCCGGCAGATTTTCGTTATTGGTGCCCTCTCGTTCCACCAAATAAGGCACTGCGTCCAAACGCAAGCCATCCACGCCCATATCCAGCCAATATTTCATAACATCCAGCACCGCTTCGAGCACGGCGGGATTATCAAAATTTAAATCCGGCTGGTGGGAATAAAACCTATGCCAGAAGTAGGCTTTGGCCTCCGGGTCCCAGGACCAGTTGGATTTTTCCGTATCAAGAAAAATAATTCGGGTACCCGAATATTTTTGATCATCGTCCGACCAGACGTAGAAATTGCGTTCAGGAGAACCGGCTGGCGCGCGCCGTGCGCGCTGAAACCAGGGATGCTGGTCGGACGTGTGATTGATTACCAGTTCGGTAATAATGCGCAGCCCTCGTTTATGCGCCTCATCGATAAATCGGCGCACATCATCGATGTTGCCGTAATCCGGATGCACACCGTAGTAATCCGCAATATCATAGCCGTCATCACGCAACGGACTTGGATAAAAAGGCAGCAACCAAATGGTGGTCACACCGAGCGCGGCGATATAGTCAAGCTTTTCGATCAATCCCGGAAAATCGCCGATGCCGTCATTATTGGAATCAAAAAATGATTTAACGTGCAGCTGATAAATAATGGCGTCCTTATACCACGTTATTTGATCGGCATTATTGAGCGTGTGATCCTGAGTTGGAATGGGTGAATGCGGTTCCGCCAGCCTTTTCACATTCAACATATTATGTCCTCCTCGATTGTAAACGCCAAATGGCGAATGGAATTTCCTGGGGATCGAAATACCAGTGTTGTGCGGCGCCTTCCCACGACAGCTCAATATTGCGCATTTACTCCGTTACCGACCGGTTCCCATCCATCTGTTCGCGGGGAATTTGTAGCTGAGCATGCTGCGCCTGGTGTGGATCAAGGCTTATTGCAACAAAAATTACATTGTTGCGATCACGGGTCATCCTGCTAAAGAAAATTACTTTATCGTTATTCGATTCATGAAAACGAATATTAAGGTGACTTTGCAGCGCAGGATTTTGTTTGCGTATTTCGTTCAGGCGGGTGATCTCTGCAATGATATTACCGGGCTGACCAAAATTCCGCGCCTTAATTTCATATTTTTCTGAATCCAAGTATTCCTCTTTTCCAGGCAGCGCGGCAGCTTCGCAATATTCAAAGCCGCTATAAACGCCCCACAAACCGGAAGTGGTCGCCGCCAGCGCGGTGCGGATTAAAAATCCGGCGCGGCCGGAAGTCTGAGTGAAAAACGGATTGATATCCGGCGTATTGACGAAAAAATGTGGTCGGTAGAAATCGCGTACAGGCGGAGAGGACAACTCCGTCAAATAATCCGTCAACTCTTGCTTGGTATTGCGCCAAATAAAATACGTATAACTTTGGGAAAAACCAATTTTGGCGAGCTGGTACATCATTGCCGGTCGCGTAAACGCTTCAGATAGAAACATGGCCTCCGGATGGCGCCGACGCACATCTTTAATTAGCCATTCCCAAAAAGGCAGGGGCTTGGTGTGTGGATTATCGACACGGAAAATAGTAACACCTTCGGAAATCCAGTAAAGAATCACATCTCGCCAGGCCAACCACATCGGCGGCATGGCTCCGGACGCATAAAAATCGACATTGACGATGTCCTGATATTTTTTTGGGGGATTTTCCGCGTAGCGAATACTGCCATCCGGCCGCCAGGAAAACCAATCTGGATGCTCGCGCAACCATGGATGATCCGGGGAGCACTGAATGGCAAAATCCAGCGCGATTTCCAGGCTGTATTGTTTAGCGGCATCGCGCAAACGGCGAAATGCTTCTATGCCACCCAATTCCGGGTGCACGGCATCGTGCCCACCCGCTTCACCACCGATCGCATAAGGGCTACCCGGTTCCCCGGGTTTGGCAGTGACATTATTATTGCGCCCTTTGCGAAATTTACGACCGATGGGATGAATGGGAGGAAAATACAGAACATCAAAACCCATCGCCTGAATTGCAGGGAGACGATCAATCACATCGTCGAAAGTGCCGTGTCTTTTATCGGAGTTGGTAATGGAGCGCGGAAATAATTCGTACCAGCTGCTGAATCCCGCTTTGGTTCGCTCCACATCCACCACATAGAGCTGGCTGGTAGTGAGAAATTGGCGCGGCTCGATTTTTTCGACAGCATGAGCAAGCTCCTGGCTTAGCAAAATCTGCACTCTGGCATCCACATCCGCGTGAGCCTTATCCAGCTCCTCCTGTGCATGGGTCACTATATACAACGCCTCATCCCTGCTTACTGGTTGGTGCACAAAAACAAGCGATTCCTGTTCGCGCCTGCCAGTTTTATTAGCCAGAGCGTGCTGCAACACTTCCTGGAGTAATAACCGTCCCTCCTCAACTTCCAACTCAACATTAATGCCTGCGTAATATTTTTGATGAAGTTCATGGTGGAAGTTTTGCCACCGATCGAGCCAAGCCTCGATTTTAAAATTATGTATACCCTGATTTTCAGGAATAAAATCCGCTTCCCATAAATCATTGCCAAGCAGTGCCATAGGTTCGGCACACCATTTCGTCGAATTGACCTCCTTCCACAACAAACGGGCGGCCAAGCGGTTATGGCCATCAGCAAAAATAGTGGCACGCACATTTACCGCTTGGCCCTGCGTCGCTTTGGCCGGATAACGGCCACCATCAACACACGGGGAAACCTTATCGATAACGACACGAGGCTTTTGCAGTGCCTGCTGAATCGCAACATCGGTCCTTTCCAGGGATTTATCTTCAACAATTCCTTGCCCTCTTCGCGCATCGTTGCGCAGCGCCTGAATATCCTGGTGGTGATAACTCGGCATAGAGGCCTCCAAAAATCGAGTAAACGCAACGTAAAAAGCAGAACATATTCAACTTCTATACCCGCCTGCAAAACCTTTGCCTTCTCTATTTTTATTTCGATAACCGCTTAAAACCACGGTAATTTTGCGACCCCAGTGCAAAAATAAATAAAAAAGGAATAACTCCAGGGAATATTTTTTAAATCACGAGAAAAACTGACAAAACGGAACGCTAGGCAATCGAATACGGTATGGAAGTGCATCGCTTCGATTTTTTTGAGGGAGCTCGCCCCGAGCAGCCAATACGCCACGTTATATCGTTGCGAAAACAACGAAATATCGTGAATAACGAGATTTCGCTTCCGACCCCAAATGCCATCGCAAGAAAAATATTTTTCAAATCAACAACCTATCGACCGCCTATAAAAGTGGCATAAAGCTGGCAATGCCAGACGAAACACATCTTTCTGTTGTTTCATTTCGGGGTCTAATGGGCCAAGCCCAACCAACCCTCCGCTGCGCAACCATTTTGAAAATGAATTTAAGTCGAAATTTTATCCAACCAGGAGAACTGTTGATGAAAAAGTCTGACGTAACTGAAGCGATTATTTTGGCCAAAAATTCCAAAAATCTGACCTGGGAAAAGATTGCTGCGGAAATTGGCATGTCGCCGGTATGGACTACTTCCGCCTGCTTGGGCATGAACAGCATGCCGGCAGAAAAAGCCAAGGCGCTGTGCGCCCTGCTCTCACTACCAGAAGGCAGTGAGGAAGCGCTGGTGGCCTATCCGCGCAAAGGTTGGGATTTTGACGTGCCACAAGATCCGCTGATTTACCGCCTTTACGAAGTGGTCGGAGTTTATGGCGATACATTGAAAGAATTAATTCAGGAGAAATTCGGCGACGGCATTATGAGCGCTATCGATTTCACCATGTCGGTAGACAAAGAGGAAAATCCCAAAGGAGATCGCGTCATTCTTACTCTGAATGGGAAGTTTCTGCCCTACAAATCCTGGTGATTCCATGGCATTCGATCTGAACTCCCTCGAACCCCGCGCGCCCTTTCCGCCCTTTACGGCGGAGACGGCGCTGCAAAAAGTAAAGGCCGCTGAGGCGGCCTGGAACACCAAAGATCCCCAAAAAGTCGCCATGGCTTACACGCCGGACAGTGAGTGGCGCAATCGCGATGAATTTTTCAGCGGTCGTGCGGCTATTGTGGAATTTCTCAAAAGAAAATGGGCCAAGGAACTGGATTATCGTTTAGAAAAATCTTTATGGGCGTTTACTGATAACCGCATAGCCGTGCGCTTTGAATATGAGTGGCGCGACGACAAAGGTCAGTGGTATCGCTCTTACGGCAACGAAAACTGGGAGTTTTCACCCAACGGGCTTATGCAACGGCGCTTTGCCAGTATTAACGATGTGAAAATCGAGGAGCGGGATAGGCGCCTTTTCGCTCCAGATACTACCATCTAAAGACGGAAAAGCTGCGGGCCTGATGGCCCGCTTTTATCAAAAGGAGAACGAGATACCCACGGTGAACAGCTCCGATTCCAGCTCGAGCATCTCCAGCGCGCGATATTCCAGATCCACGCTCACCTGTTCCGTCACATAAAAGGATGCACCTACGCCGAAAATCAGGTCCTCACCTTCGTCCAGGAAATAATCTGTCCTGCCCCATTTTTCATCCAGTTCCCAAAAAAACAAACCGATTTTGGCGTACACATCCATTTGATCGCCTAAGGGCAAAATCGCTTTACCAGAAAGCGTGACCCCGGAAAAGCCGATATCTCTTTCTTCGGCAAAATCGCGGAATTCGCCGAGATTCAAGTAGGACATTTCCACCGCCAGCACATCCACAAGGCGTACACCGCCCTTCACTTCAAAAGCCGTGCTTTCGTCTTCAATACCCCAGGTTTCCACATCGTTATAGAAATTGGCGCCGAGACCTAAACCAAAATATCCCTGAGCCAAAGTGGGAGCGGAGAACGACGCGGCTGCCGTGCATACAAGGAGTGGTGGCAACAATCGTTTAAACATATGCGCTGGTCCTGCGAGTGAAACGGAGCTGTCACTGTATGCCCGAAACAATTAACCGCTCCTGAACAAATCGCTATGTGATCACCCCCACTTACGCCGGAATCCGTGGTCTGGAAGTTGCACCGGACGCGGCATCCATTTCCAAAAAAGTCTGAATGAGGGATTTATCTATGGAGAACACCATTGCGACGGGTAAAAATTTCAAAAAGCTCGCTCAAATGGGTTATTTATCACGAGGGGCGGTATATCTGGTGATCGGCGGCTTGGCACTGCTCGCCGCGTTCGGCTCCGGCGGTGAAACTACCAGCAGCAAGGGGGCAATTGTCGCCATCACTCAGCAGCCATTCGGCGAGTTGCTGTTGGGGCTATTGATCATCGGTTTAGTAGGTTATGTGATTTGGCGTTTTGTCCAGTCGATAAAGGATACCGATGACCACGGCACGTCCATGAAAGGAATGGCGATACGAATTGCCTTATTTATCAGCGCAATTACCCACGCCGCCCTCGCCTTATGGGCGCTCAAATTGCTGCTGACGGACGAAAACAGCTCGCAAAGCCGTCCAGAATTTTTGTCATCTACTCTGGGCAAATGGCTATTTATTCTCGCCGGCGTAGCGATGATCGGCGCAGGCATCGCGCATTTATATAAAGGCTGGACAGCGAAATTTCAAAAATATATGGATATTCCGCCACAACAACGTCAATGGGCAAAACCGGTTTGTCAGGTCGGTTTGATGGCTCGCGGTGTGGTCTGGTGTATTGTCGGCTGGTTTTTTATTTATTCAGCGATGATCGCCGGCAGTACCGAAGTAAAAGGAGTGGCAGATGCGCTGAATTTTCTGCGCGAACAGAATTACGGCAGCTGGCTGTTCAGCCTCACCGCCGCCGGGCTGTTTTGCTTCGGCATTTACAGTGTTTTGGAGGCGTTTTACCGGCGCATCGAAGTACGGATATAAGCCGTATAAAAATTCGATTAGATGCCCGGCGGCGTGACCGGGCTTTTGCCCAAATTCAGATACAAGTCAACCAAGCGGCGCACAGGGAGTGCTAACCTGCGACGTTTCCCCTTACAACAATAAAACGCGGGAGCGTCATTGCGCATGGTGAACTTCGTCAAATATTTACTGTTAAGCAGTGGGCTTATTTTGCTCATTGCTTGCGGCGGTTCAAATTCCTCTGGCGACACCTCGTCGTCAAGCTCTTCCTCGTCAAGTTCGTCCTCTTCCTCATCGTCTTCCTCTTCCGGCGCCGTTTCTGTCGATGCGGGTAGGGACCAGATAACTCAAAACAGCGTCTGGGTCGCGCTGAGCGGAAATCTCGCCAGCGGTTCGGCGGTCGCAACTAACGTGACCTGGCGCCAAGTATCCGGGACGGAGGTTGCGCTGGTTCCCAACGCTGCCGACCCGTGGCGCAGCGGCTTTGTAGCGCCTGACCTGCGCCAGCCCGGCACTTTGCAGTTTGAATTGGCCACCACCGTCGATGGCAATCGTTTGAGCGATACGGTCGCTGTGGATGTACAACCCTGCGGCGTCACTGGCGACACTGTTTTCGGCGACTGCATTGCCCCAGGTTTCGGCCCCTGGTTGTCGTTTGAATCGAGCGATCGCACCGGCTCTTTCTTTCATTACGAAGGAGAAGGCGACTACCACGTGCAATGGCGCACCGTGGACAGCGGTGATAACAATCGCGGCAAGGTGATGGAAATCCGCTGGAACGCCAACGATCCCAATCATCAACAGAATGGCCGGGGCTGGTTTGGCCTTGCCCTGCCGGGCAGCGCCGGCATCGCAGGCGCGGATTTGAGTGCGTATATCGACGGCGCCATCAGTTTTGATATGCGCGTTACCTATCACGAGCAGCCCAGCAGCGCGGCGCCGTTTATTTTCAAAATGGAATGTGAGCACCCCTGCGTAAGTGCGGAACTGCCGATTCGCGATGGCCACACTTCCTTCGACTGGCAGACCCACACTTATACCCTGCGCGAGCTGGTCGCCTCCGGGCTTAATCTGGGCAAAGTGAATCATGTTTTTGTGATTCAGCCGGATTGGTTTAATCAGGAGCAGAACGTCACCGTTCAAATCGACAATATTCGCCTCACCAAAACCTATACGGCGCCACCGCCGGAGAACGGTTGCCCAGCGCGCGGCAATGTCACCTATACCCTCAGCCGCGAAGCCAATCCAACGGCGGATCAACAGGAGGCATATAGTTTGATCACTGCGGCCATGGATACCGCCGTGAAAAATTACAACTGCTACACCAATCT
>JAEZGT010000339.1 GCA_023416875.1 Pseudomonadota bacterium | reverse complement strand
GGCTTGAGCAGCGCATGTCATCATATTTCCGGCGACCGCGAGGCAGTGCGGGATCAGGCGGTGGTGATCGCCCTGCGCGGATTGCTTCAGGTTTTGGAAGATACTGTATAAAAACACAATAACTGGTTGCCTATACAGTATTGCTGGTTTATGCTTTTGGGGTCAGGCGCTTAAGGTGCGGCCGGTACACAATAGGCTGAGAGCGACGGATTGTTCGCTTCAGCTGCTTACAGACTGAACATACAGGTTAGAGGGGTTGAATAATGGACGCCAATAAAGAAAAAGCTTTACAGGCTGCACTGGCCCAGATCGAGCGGCAGTTCGGTAAAGGAACTGTTATGCGTATGGGGGATGCCGAGCGCGCGGCTGTGCCTTGCATTTCCACAGGGTCTTTGGGACTGGATGTCGCCCTTGGTATCGGCGGTCTGCCGCGCGGTCGTATTGTTGAAATCTATGGGCCGGAATCTTCCGGTAAAACCACCCTCACTCTCCAGGTGATTGCCGAGGCGCAACGTAATGGCGGCACCTGTGCCTTCATCGACGCCGAACACGCGCTGGATCCGATTTATGCGGAAAAGCTCGGTGTCAATGTCGATGACCTGATCGTGTCCCAGCCGGATACCGGCGAGCAGGCTCTCGAAGTTGCCGATATGTTGGTTCGCTCCGGCGCAGTTGACGTTCTAGTGGTGGACTCGGTTGCGGCCCTGACGCCTAAAGCGGAGATCGAGGGTGATATGGGTGATCACCACGTGGGTCTGCAAGCGCGGCTTATGTCGCAGGCATTGCGCAAAATCACCGGCAATATCAAGAACGCCAACTGCCTGGCGATTTTTATCAACCAGATTCGGATGAAAATCGGTGTTATGTTCGGCAACCCCGAGACCACTACGGGTGGTAATGCGCTCAAGTTTTATTCCTCTGTGCGCCTGGACATTCGCCGTATTGGCTCAGTTAAAGACGCCGAGGAAGTTGGCGGCTCGGAAACCCGGGTAAAGGTTGTCAAAAACAAAGTCGCGCCTCCCTTCAAGCAGACAGAATTCCAGATCCTTTATGGCCAGGGTATCAACCGCCTCGGCGAAATCATCGATTACGGCGTTAAATTGGGCATGATCGACAAAGCCGGGGCTTGGTACAGCTATCAGGGCGATAAGATCGGACAGGGCAAGCAGAATGCGATTCAATACCTGCGCGACAACAGCGCTTTGGCGCAGAGCCTCGAGACTAGAATCAAGGAGGAATTGCTCGGGCCCGCAGGCAAAGCAGTATCGTCGAAATATGTCGAAGAAGATGTAACTGACTGAGTTGATGCGGGGGCCAAACGGTCCCCGACTTCCTCCCGTGGCATCCGCTGAGCTCTCATCGCAAATCTACAATGCCGCATTGGCGCTTCTGGCTCGCCGGGAACATTCCCAACAGGAATTGCAGCAGAAGTTGCTCAAACGCTTTCCTGATTCCGAAACGCTTGTTCATGAAACTCTTGCACGTCTTGATCGTGAAGGTTATCAATCCGATCAGCGCTATATCGAAGCTTATATTCGTTCCAGATTAAACAAAGGCTACGGTGCTCAGCGCGTGCGTCAAGAGCTGCGTCTGCGTGGGCTCACCGCTGATCTGGTTGACTCAGCCCTTGTGGAGTTGAGGAATGATGAACAAAACCTTGAACAGCTTATCCATGTGTGGCGGAAGAAATTCAAAATCCCGCCTAAAGGTCCCAAGGAAAAATTCCGTCAGATCAGCTTTTTGCGTTATCGCGGTTTTTCCGCTGCGGAGATAGACAAATTGTTTTGTCATCTGCTGCACGAGGAGTGAGTGAGCGCTGTGGGAGTTTCCCCTCCCGCAGTGCTCAAAGTTGTGGCCATCGCATTTATTGAAGAGAGCTTATGAAAAAGACCATTTTAATTACTGGCGCAAATCGCGGTATCGGTTTGGCTTTTGTTCGGCACTATCTGCACAGAGGCGAGCGGGTGCTCGCCGTTTGCCGCCAAAGCTCCTCGGAATTGGATGTTTCGGGGGCGGAGGTGTTTGCTGGCGTCGATGTGGCTGATCCCGCGTCCATCACGAGACTGCAGCAAGAGCTGAAAAGTGTTGTTATCGATGTATTAATCAACAACGCAGGGATTCTCCGCGATGAACGGCTTGGCAGTATTGATTACGCAACCGTGCTGGAGCAGTTTGATGTGAATACCCTGGGACCGCTGCGGGTAACGGAAGCCTTGTTGGGCAATCTAGGTAAGAGTGCCAAGGTAGCCCTGATCACCAGCCGCATGGGCTCCATCGCTGACAATACCTCCGGTGGCCGCTACGGCTACCGCATGTCCAAAGCTGCACTGAATATCGCAGGAGTGTCTTTGGCTCAGGATCTCAAGTCGCGTGGAATTTCGGTGGCCCTGTTGCATCCGGGTTATGTGCAGACGGCGATGGTCGGTTTTGGTGGCGATATCTCGGCAGAGGAAGCGGCACGCAGATTAATCGTGCGGATCGATGAGTTGAATCTGGAAAATAGCGGCAGCTTCTGGCATTCCAACGGGGAGATACTGCCCTGGTAAGGGATAATTAGCGTCATTGAGCGAGCTTTGCGGAAAGCTGGGCTAAGCCGGACTAGACTTACCTCAGGTAACTCTGGCCCATACTACTGGGCCGGAATTGATTAATTCGGGAGTGTTGGCTGATCCATGTTTGAAGATCTGAACAGTATCGATGTCGGCAAAAAGGACGATAACAAAGATCTGATATGGGATCTGGACACCTTCAAGCAGCGCAAGCGGGCCCACGAGTTTGTGCTCAACTTTGAAAACAAGTTGTGCGTTTTTTCCGGATCCGTGCAGCAGTTATATACCAACTACAACATTTTTATGCCGGCGGAAGAAAACAGCCGGTTGGTCATATTGCCCAATCCCTACGCACATCACGATATTTTCCACGGTATACCCGAGTCGGCCGTTAAGCCCACCGGTTTGTACATAGTGCCGGGGAAAAATGGAGAATTGCTGCTGCGGATACCAGTGAAAAGCGCAGAGAACCCCTTCCGAACAGTGCCGTTGCAGGTAGGGTTTCGAATGATCAATCAACGCCGCCCTGCCAATCTGCCGTTATTACCGGTCCTGGTGAAAGGGGACTTGCGGGAGCTGGATGCGCGCACGCCCTGTTTGCACCTTCATGCAATAACTTTAAGCAATATGCCGCGCCTTTCTCCTCTTGAACTCAACGAAATCCGGCGAACGATTCTTGAGCGTATGAAAGCCCTTAACTAAGCCTTGGTTGCTGGTTTAGTTGTAGCTGCTGGTTTAGTTGTAGCTGCTGGTTTAGTTGTAGTCGCTGGCTAATTAAGGCGAAATACCACTGGAACCGTAAACAGGAATTGCTCTCCTGCAATAGTGTCAGGTACGGCGGGGTAGGGGCTTGCACTTTTAACTGCGCGGGTTGCCGCTTTGTTGAGAGTGTCGTACTCGGATTTCTCCAGGATTTGCACATCCTTCACGCGACCATCCCGCGCCAGCGTAACGGTAAGGCGTACCGTGCCTTCCTGCTGATTGCGCAGAGCGCCGCGCGGATAAGTGACGAAATTACTGGTCCACTTAGTCAGCTTGGCGATGTAGATCTGTTCGCTCAGCAAGTTCTCTGCGGTGAAGGAGTAGGCACCATCGTCATTCTCATCGCCAAAGAGTGTCTCATTACCGAACAGGCTGGCCTCCGTAATCAATTTTTCTGGCTCAGGATCGGGCTCTGGGGGCTGTGTGGTGGCCGCGAGGGCGTCCTGTGCGGGCGTATCAGCAGCAGGAGGCTGTTCGGACGCTGGAGTTTCGCTGACTGGTGACTCCGGTGGCGCGGTGGCAATTACTGATGGCGTATTGGTGACTGCCGGCGGGGTAGCCGAGGTGGATCTCGGTGGGGGTGCGTCAGTTGCGGCTTTGCCTATCGCTGCATTTATCTCGGCGATGCGGGCAGCAGATGGCGTGGTGTTGTTAAAGCGCTCGGTCAGACCGGCATCCACTTTGCCACCGGCTATCAGCGCTTCTTTGAATTGTGAAGAAAGTGGCACGGGGCCTAGCCAAGTGCGCAACAGCAGGTCGAAGAACTGTGCATTTGGCAGGGTCTCGATTAATTGGCGATTTAAATAAACTTTGGTGCTTTTTTCCGCGGTAAGACGCTCTATTCGCAGAATATCGCCTTTGGTCATTTTGAATTTAAGTGCGTTGCTGAATGACGCAAGATTTTGCGCATGTCGTTCCATTTCGGCGGCGCCAGCATTAATGGCAATGCCCTCTATCCACATGCGCTGAAAGCGTCGCGCAAAAAGATTATCGGTCAAAACGCGCAGCTCAATGGCTTTGTCTTCCTCTTTCAACATCAGATCGCGAGCTTCCGTGGACAATGTGTCCGCGTAAAGCGCTGCAATGAATTGTTCTTCACCAAGTTGAACGTGGACTGCCATGCCATTAAGGCGTGGTGCTGCATGAACACTGGCTGCAAAATTCAAAAAGACTACTGAGAGGAGTACTGCAGCCTTGAGTAGTTTGAGTGTCATTGCCATTCCCGTTTCTTCGGCGCCGTGAGTTTTGTCGTTATGAGGTATTGACCGGCGGAGCTGGTGCCGTGTTTTTATCCGTCGGGCCGCTTACTATACTTCACCATCCCAGATACTCATCTATCTTTAACTGTATCTGCGAATTGATTGAGTTCAAGGGCGGTGGTCGCATTCCCCGTCTCGTTACATCAAAGAGGGCATTTAGCCAGGGTGATGTGATGCAGTCAAAGGTCTGACGATTTCTGACTCTACTGTGGTATTAGCCCGTATGGATATTCGTCCTCTCCATCGCTGCTCTCAGCAGACCATCGATTTCCTTCTGGGTTCGGTGGCACTGTATAAACAGGTTTATCAATTAGACACCGGCCAATTTGCTGTGTTGCTGCGGCATTCCCAATTGCTTGAGGCAAAACTTGGGGAGGTGGTTATCGAAGCTGGCCAGATTGATAACTGGCTTTATTTCCTGCTGCGAGGGCAATTGGTGGTGTATGCCGGCGAACCGGCTATTCGCAGAGTAAATGTCATAACGCCGGGGGAAATCTTCGGGGATATGGCGATTCTGATGGATCTGCCCCGTTCAGCCACAGTGATCGCCGATGTCAAAACTCGGCAGAGCTTTGTGTTGCGAACAGATTTCTCGATTTTTGGTGAACCCGAGGATCTGCGAGAGATAAAACTTCCGATCAAATTGCTTTTTTACCGCACCATGGTGCACAACCTGCGCTGGAAGCTCGAGGTCTATCGCGCGCAATTCCCCGCCCGTTCTTCCGCTGTCGATCACCGCAAAATCCGCCTATACACGGGCCCGCGCGATGCTATAGAAGAACTCATCAGTCTGGATTTTCAGGCCCGTCAGCTTGCGGAGTTGTTAAACAGCTGGAATCTCACCCTCACCCGCGACGATGAAACCTGATGGCCTAATCCCACGACGCGGTTCTGTTATTCGCAGGTATGGCGGTAAGGGTCTATGGTTATCCATGTGCCGCAATGCCGGCGTTTTTTGATTTGAGTAAAACTGCAGGCGGGATCACGGTGCCATGGCAGAAGGCGTAAAACTGTTAAGTTTTGATGAACTGGGCCTGACTTTCGGTCTGGAGCTGGAACTGCTACCCGATCCTGCGGATAAAGATCGGGTATACCCTTGCGATCTTGTCGGT